>DASTSF010000144.1:0-17908 GCA_035760825.1 Bacteroidia bacterium | reverse complement strand
ATTTCCGGCAGAAGGATCCTGTCATTGCTGCTGCTGATCCGTTTGGTCCGCATTTTGACGCCTCGCTTATCTATGCGCCTACGGACGGAAGAATTATTTACGGCGGATTACGCCTGAGAATCGAATAAAAAACAATCCTCTATTTAAAACAAACAGTCATGAAAAAGTTCATTTCAAATTTCCTTCTTCTCCTTGTTTTTCTTTCCGTGAATGCGCTGAAAGCGCAGGATACCGCCGTTGTGAAGAACAGCGACGGAACAGCGACGGTGAAGATCAAAACCTCGGCGATCTGCGATCAATGCAAGGACCGCATCGAGGGACAGGTGAATCTTATGAAAGGTGTGAAGAAAGCCACGCTCGACACCGCGACGAAAGTGCTGACGGTGAATTATGATCCGGGAAAAACATCGCCGGACAAGATCAGGAGTGTAATTTCGCATACCGGGTATGATGCGGACGACGTGAAAGCCGATCCGAACGCGAAATCAAGATTGCCGGGATGCTGCAGGAAACCGGAATAACACAGGAAGCACAAAATGGGAACATCGCCAAAAGAGCACTGGGAAAAAGTTTTTGCCACGAAGGCGGAAAACGAAGTGAGCTGGTTCCAGCCCTATCCCAAAACCTCCGTTGAATTCCTCGAGCTGTTCGACCTTCCTCTCCACGCGAATATTATCGACGTGGGAGGAGGCGACAGCCATTTTATCGATGTGCTGGTGGAGCGTGGCTACCGGAATATTTATCTTCTCGATATTTCCTCCAACGCGATCGAACGGACGAAAAAACGTCTCGGCAGTAAAGCAGACCATGTGCATTACATCGTGTCCGACATCACTGAATTTACACCGCCGGTACAGTTCGATTTCTGGCACGACCGTGCAGCATTCCATTTCCTGACGGACGAAGAGCGCATCAACCGTTACGTTTCGATTGCGGAAAAAGGCATAAGCGAAAAGGGGTATCTCATTCTCGGCACTTTTTCAGAAGCGGGCCCGGAAAAATGCAGCGGCCTCGACATACGGCAGTATTCGCAGGCCTCGATGTCGTCGCGTTTTGAAAAACGTTTTGAACGCATCCGGTGCGTGACGGAGGATCACGTTACACCCTTCAACACCACGCAGAATTTTCTCTTCTGCAGCTTCCGGAAACGGGCGGAATAGCAGTCGGGGGGCGGATTTCGGGATGTGAACCGAACTTTTATTTAACGTTAAATTTTTGTATCGTTGTAAAAGAGAAAGGTTCCTCCATGAAACGCTTACGGGTTGCTGCTTCCTTACTTCTGCTTCCCCTTTTTTTTGTTGGCTGCGATGCTGCAGCTCCCGGTTCTCCCCCGGCTTCCATCCCGGCAACCACCGATACGGCGCGACATGACGCCCCGGTGCATGTTGAGGCAAAAACGTTTGCCGTGACCGACAGCATGGGCGCGCAGGCGGGATGGGGATATGATCTTTATGTAAACGGAAAGAAAACAATTCACCAGCCGATCATTCCGGGTGTTCCCGGGAATAATGCTTTTCCTTCCGAAGAACAGGCGAGGAAAACGGGAGAATACGCTGCCTCGAAAATGGAACGCAGCGGGACATTCCCTTCGCTTAGCGTAAAGGAGCTGGACAGCCTCGGCATAACGCATAACTGACCCGCGAATGACAAAGGTGCGCACCAGCTTTTTCCTTTTTCTCTTCCTTGCCGGGTGCCTGGAGGCGCAGCAGCAATACGGGTGGATACAGAAAGCTGAGTTCGGCGGCGCTGCGCGTCATCGTGTAACTGCAGAATCCGTGGGCAACCGCGGGTACGTGGGACTCGGGCATATCAATTCCGTCGTGGATGTTCTGTTCGACGACTGGTGGGAATACGATCCGGGAACAGACACATGGACGCAGAAGGCGAACTTTTCCGGCGGACCGCGTTTTCACTGCGCCAGCTTCGTCATTGATAATATCATTTACGTGGGAACCGGCCGTGATATAAACGCCGTGCTTCACCAGGATTTCTGGAAATACGACCCGTCTTCCAATTCATGGGCTTCTGTCGCTTCGTTTCCCGGCGCAGGGAGAAGAGGAGCGGTCGGTTTTGCCATCAACGGATACGGTTATGTCGGAACCGGTTCCGGTCACCAGAATTTTTTCCGCTATGACCCGGGCAGTGATTCGTGGCTGCAGATCGCTTCCCTTCCGGGCGCAGGCAGAACATCGGCCGTCGGGTTTGCCATAAACGGAAAAGGATATGTAGGCACGGGCGACATCGGCGGACCTTCCGGGGACATGTGGGAATACGATCCGGCAAGCGATACGTGGACCGCAAAAGCAAATCTTCCCGGCCTTCCGCGTATGGAAGCGGGCGGATTCGTGCTCGACGGGAAAGGATACCTCGGTACCGGTGATGATTATTCGAGCGGAACGAATTACCAGGATTTCTGGTGCTTCGATCCGCAAATGAATTCGTGGACGCAGGTCGCTGATTTCGCCGGAGCGGCAAGAAGGTATTTGTCCTGCTTCACCATCGGGAACAGGGCGTATGCCGGGCTGGGAACGAGCGGCATCAACTATGCGGATTTCTGGGAATACGGCTCCATCAGCGGAACGGAAGAATTCACACAGGATAAAACCGTTTCGGTATTTCCTGATCCTGCCGATCAGTCGGCAGAGATCAGCGTGGAAAACGCCGAAGGAGAAGTTTCCGTTCTCGTTCTTGCTTCCGATGGAAAATGCGTGGCCCGGCAGCCGGTTGTTTCCGGGAAAGCATCACTGGATTGCAGCGGTCTTGCCCCCGGAATTTATTTCCTGCAGTTTTCCGTCAGCGGGAAGATTTTTTCCAACCGGAAACTGGTTGTCAGGCATTAAAAAAAAGCATCATGAAATTACATCTGCTGCTGATCGTTTCCGTGCTCTGTGTTTTCACTGCTGAACAAACACGTGCGCAGGATGAATACACGTGGACGCAGAAAACGTCGCTGCCCGCGATCGGGCGGCACCGCGCCTGCGGATGCTCGATCAATAACCGCGGGTACATCGGGCTCGGTCACATCAACAACTGGAACGCCTCGATCATCTACAGCGACTGGTGGGAATACGATCCCGGCACGGACACCTGGATGCAGAAAGCGGATTTCGGAGGCGGGCAGCGCTATCATGCCGTCGCATTCAGCATCGGGAATTATGCGTATGTGGGAACAGGATCGGATTTCGGCGGAGATCACGACGACCTGTGGCGATACAATCCCGTTACCAACACGTGGCTGATGGTGACGCAGGTTCCGGGTGGTGTGCGTTCGGGCGCGGTCGCTTTTACGATCGACGGCACCGGTTACGTAGCGCTGGGTGATTACCAGGACGATTGCTGGGCGTATGACCCGGTTCTGAATTCCTGGGGAGCAAGAGCGGTTCCACCGGTAAGCGGGTATTCTTCGGTTGCTGCTGTGGAGAATGGAAAAGCGTACGTCGGCATCGGGGAAAGCACGGGATGGTCTGAGTTCAACCCGGTCACGAACAGCTGGACCGTCAAAGCTTCCTTCCCTGGTGCGTCGCGTTTCGGTTCCGGGTGTTTTGCTTACAACGGATGGGTGTACGTGGTTTCCGGCAGCGACTGGTCGCAGGAGTTCCCGGATTCGTATGCTTACAACCCGCTGACGAATACCTGGGTACAGGTTTCGGATTTCCCGGGGCAGGGCCGGCATTATTTCGTCTGCTTCAGCATCGGTAACCGCGCATACGGAGGAACAGGTACGAACGGAACGAATTTCAATGATTTCTGGGAATACGGAAACCTCGCGGCGGGCACAGGTGAAACGGAAGCGAAGAATAAAGCGGTTTCATTTTTCCCGAACCCCGTTGTCGACGCTGCCGTATTTCATTTTGAGAACGCGCTTGATCACGAAGCCTCGTTCTCACTGGTCGATCTTTCCGGTAAAAAAGTAAGTGAAGAAAAAATATCTCCCTGCAGCGACTGGAATTTCACGCGCGGTGATCTTGCCGCCGGAAATTATTTCTACAGCATCGTTTCGGATGGAAAAGTTATTTCAGATGGTAAAATGATCCTGCAATGAGAAAAAGATACGCACTCATTCTTCCCGCCGCCGTCCTCGCCGTATCTCTTTCCGCTCAGAACAGCTGGGAAAAGAAAACGTCTTTCGGTGACAAGAGAGCGCGCGCGGTTGCGTTCAGCATAGGCACGCGCGGCTATCTCGCAACGGGCGAAGACACGGCCGACGCAGAAAAAAACGATCTGTGGGAATATGATCCCGGAACGGATTCGTGGACGCAGAAAGCCAGTCTTCCGGCGACCGGGCGTCGCGATGCTGTCGGTTTTTCGATCGGCAACAAAGGATATGTCGGCACGGGGATCGATGCATCGGAAGCCTTTCTCGGAAATACGCTGGACGATTTCTGGGAATATTCTCCGCAAACCAATGCATGGACGCAGAAAGCGCCGTATCCCGGCAACTTCGGCTACGGAATTTATTTTGCGACAGCATTCACTGCGAACGGAAAAGGATATGTGTGCTGCGGAAAGATCGGCGCTTCCAATTATTCGCAGGAGTTGTGGGAATTCAATCCTTCCACCAATTCCTGGACGCAGAAAGCTTTTTTCCCCGGCGGTGTCCGTTACGGGCAGATGAGTTTTTCGCTGAACGGAAAAGGATACGTCGGCTGCGGAACGGACGAGAACTGGTTCACCAATGATTTCTGGGAATACAACCCGGTATCGGATACATGGACGCAGAAAGCGGATTTTCCCGGATCGAAACGTTCGTTCGGAACGGCATTTTCCATCGGGCAGAAAGGATATATGGGACTCGGAACGGACGGCGGCTACAGCAACGATCTTTTCGAATACGATCCGATCGATAATTCGTGGGCGGTAAAAGCGTCCTATGGCGGTGAAGGAAGACGTTCCGCTCCTTCCTTCGTTCTCACCGGCGCGGCTTACGTGATGACGGGAAAAGGCACGAGCGGAAAGCACCGTGACAACTGGGAATACCAGCCTTATGTGACGGGCATTGATGAGAGCGAAACGGTTGCGGCAACTGTTTTTCCTGACCCGGCTTCGGATTATCTCTGCTTTTCATCCGGCAATGATTTCAGCGGTTCCGGAAATATGACGATCGCGGTTTTTTCGGCGGACGGAAGAGAAGTTCTCACGGCAAAAAAAGCGGCTGCGCCGGATTGCCGCATTGATGTTTCCGGCCTGGCTGCAGGAATGTATTCCTGGATCATCACATCTGAATCCGGAAAAACCGCCAATGGAAAATTTGAAATTCAACGATAAAAAGCCCCTTATGAAAAAGGCAGCTACTCTGTTTTTTGCAGGAATAATTTCTTTCAGCCCGCTCTTCATGCAGGCGCAGATGGGAGGATGGACACAACGCGCTTCGTTCCCGCCCGGCGGTCGTTCCGCCGCTGCCGGATTTGGTCTCGGCTCTGCCGCTTACATTTCGTGTGGCATCGACAGCGCAGGATACAAGCGAAGCACCTGGTATTATGATCCCGCGGCGGATCTCTGGTCGCAGCTGACAAGTCTCGGCGGTATCACCGGCAGCGGACTCAGCCGCGACGTTGCAATGTGCTTCTCGATCGGAACGAATGCATTTGTTGTCGGGGGACAGGGAAGCATCGCGTACATGAGCGACACATGGAAATACGATGCGGTGAGCGACACGTGGACGCAGGTGCAGAGCTTTGCCGGCGGAGGCCGCAGGGCCGGCGTGGGATTCACCATCAACGGGAAAGGATACGTGGCGCTCGGGCAGTCTTCCACAGGATTGAAAAATGACACCTGGGAATATAACCCCGGTACAAATGTCTGGACGCAGAAAGCACTGTATCCGGGCACGGCGCGCAGGCTTGCTGTCGCTTTCGTCATTAATAACATCGCTTATGTCGGGACCGGTGACGACGGTGTTTTCAAAGGAGATTTTTATGCCTACGATCCTTCTGCGAATACGTGGTCGCCCAAAGCTGCATTCGGCGGAACGCCCCGTTACGGTGCGACCGGTTTTGCGCTGAACAATAAAGGATACGTCGGTTTTGGTTATGACAACCAGCTGATGAACCGTAAAGATTTCTGGGAATACGATCCCGTCGCCGATACGTGGACGCAGATGAATAATTTTCCGGGAACGGCGCGCTCGAATGTGACGGCCATCGCCCTTCCGAACAACCACGCGTACATGGGTCTCGGGTATGACAGCCTGTACCGGGAAGACTGGTGGGATTTCGATCCGCTTTCGACCGGCATCAGCGAACAAACATTCTCTGCAAATTCATTCACGCTGTTTCCCGTCCCGATGACAGATCATTCCACACTGCAGTTCGATGCGCAGGCTGTCGCGCAGGACGAAAAAGTGACGATCGGTATTTATGATCTCGCGGGAAATGAAGTGAAAGAGATCATGTCGAACGGGAACACGCCGGTGACGATCGGTCGCGGGAACATGGTGCCCGGGGTTTACATCGTCAGCGTGCAGCCGGAAAAATCGCACGCGGTTTCCCGGCGGCTCGTTGTGCAATAGACGCAGCCGGAAAAATTTTCTTTTTTAAAAAACGGTGAAGCATCTCCACCGTTTTTCGTTTTACTTTCGTGTATCTTTTTTTTGCAGGAGAATTATAGTAATGGTTCCTGCCGGTCTATGCGAAAAGCCCCGCTTGCTTTTTTACTTCTCCTGCCGCTGTTTCTTTTCGGGTCCGATCCTAAAGACAAAGGGTTCCTGCGTGCTTCGGAAGGTCTTTCCACCAATATTGCGACGACACGGAAATTTTCCGTACCGCCTGCTTCGCCGGGAAAAGAAATTATCGCTCTTGAAACGCCTTTTGCTTCCGCTGATTTCCTGGAACCGCAGCTGGCCGCAATGGCAAAAGGAAAAGTGATCGAGAAAATACAGCTCGTATACACGACGTACCGCGAATCACCTTCGTTCGATCAGCACGGACTGAATTACCGGCGGCTGGTGAATCTCCGGAAAATTCTTCCCGACGCTTTTACAAACCCGCTGACGGAATGGGAGCTCGTTCCGCAAACCGGCGCGTCCTCCCCGGAAGTAGGCCGCACCTACTTTCACGGCTTCGTGATTTATTTCCGTCCTGCTTCTTCACCTGGCCTGATAAAGGATGAGCTGCACATGCTCGATTCTCTTTTCAATCCGGCAGCGCTCACCGGCGGATCTTCCCCGCGCGACAGCTCCGGTTCTCCGCATGTGGAATATCCGCCTTCCGACACGGCAGGGCTCAAAACGATCACGCTTCCCGACGGCTCCACCGTTGTACGCGATCACGATATCCCGGAAGACAGCCTGCGTTTTTTTCTGAAACCTTCCTGCGAGACCTGCGCGATCGTCAATGCAAAATATGCGGACTCGACACACAAGAATATTATTGCGTGGGAACAGCACGGCGACCACCGGATGAAGCGGACGTGGAAGCTGGAAGAGCACCGCGGTGTTCCTACGTATTATACCGGCTTTGCGGACGTCAACCTGCACGATCCCGATTCGGTGATCACGTCTACATTCCGGCGCAACAAGTGGAAGAACATGATCGTGGTGTGCGATATCACGGGCAGCATGTCGCCGTATACGGCGCAGCTTTTTTCGTGGATACCCGGCGCGGTGGCGCAGGGCGATTGTGCGGGTTTTGTTTTTTTCAACGACGGCGATCGCAAATCGAACAGCCAGAAAGTGGTCGGGAAAACAGGCGGCATCTACAGCACGAACGTGATGCGTTTCGACAGCATCTACGCGCTCGCGCGGAAAGCCATGCAGGGCGGCGACGGGGGCGACACGCCCGAGAACAACATTGAAGCGCTCATTTACGCGATCAACAAAATGAACCCGCAGGGCGATATCGTTCTCATCGCGGACAATTTCGCTTCACCCCGCGATCTCGAGCTGGTCGACAAAGTGAACCGGCCTGTGCATGTCATCCTTTGCGGGGCGCGCGCTTCGGTCAATCCCGATTATCTCTTCATCGCGCGCGTCACGGGCGGATCAGTGCACACGGTGACGCAGGACATCACGAACCTTTCACAGATGCAGGAAGGAGAAGAAGTGGAGATCGGCCGCCAGCATTTCCTGCTGCACGATGATCATTTTATCCCGATCGAGAATTTCTCGCATGTGAACGGGTATTGAATCTCCGTTATTTCATGCCGGCGATGAGGTTTTAGCACGTATTTTTAATTCATGGAAGCAAACGATCTTGCAAAAAAAGTCGTCTCGAAAATGTACGACAACGACTGGTTCAGCCAGTGGCTCGGAATCGAACGCGTAAAAGTGGAACCCGGGAACTGCATCCTGAAAATGAAAGTACGGAAGGAAATGCTGAACGGTTTCGGCATTGCGCACGGCGGAATCACCTATTCCCTGGCCGACAGCGCGCTTGCTTTTGCGTCGAACAGCCACGGGAGAATGGCGGTGTCCGTGGAAACGTCCATCTCGCACACGGAACCGCTGCGCGAAGATGACGAGATCACTGCGACAGCCGAAGAAATGTCTCTTTCAAACAAGATCGCGATCTATAATGTGACGGTGAAAAATCAAAAGAACGAAATAGTCGCGCTTTTTAAAGGAACGGTTTACCGCACAGGCAAAGAATGGTTCGCGGTTTAACTACGAAAACCTGCAACAATAAAAAAGGATCTCCGCGGAGATCCTTTTTGTTTTAAAAAGTACGTTGCGTTCACCGGGTGATAACCAGCTGATCTGTGCCGGAAGGTACACCGTTCAGCGAGACGCGGGTGAAATACATGCCCTGCGCAAGCCCGGAAACATCGATCCCGAAACGGTTCTCTCCTGCAATTCCTTCGGCATCGTCCACCGGTGTAGCTACGAGGTGACCCGTCGCATCGAAGATCTGCACTTTTACCTGCTGCGACTTATCGAGGTTCAGGGCGAGATCGAAATGATCCGCAGCCGGGTTCGGTGCGAGCGATGAAGAGAGCAGCACATTCGTTTCGTTCACGCCGCTCACGACGTTGCTCAGGTAAAGTCCGCCGGTGATCGGGGAACCGGCGCTCGATGTGAGTGTGTACACTGCAGCGATCGGATAGTGGTTGCCATTGAGGTACCACATGTATTCGTCGTTCTGGTAGTAGATGACGTACGGCGAGCTCGCGATGTTCGTGGAATCCTGGTACGTCTGCACGAAATGTACACGCATCACGTTCCCGAAAGTTCCGTCCGGCGTCGTCAGCGTTCCATAGCCGTCGGCTGTGACAACCGTCGATCCCGTGCGGTAGAAGGTGTACGTATTCGTAAACGTTGCAGCCCAGTTGTCGGTATAGTTGTCGTTGAAGTTGAACGGAAAGTGAAGCTGGTCTTCAGGGTTGGAATAAGGCATGACAATGCTGCCGTTATCGGCGCCATAATACTGCCATGCGGTGGCCGTATTGTTATAATAGATGTAGGCTCCGCTGGAACTGGCCGCATAGTTGGCGGAGGGAAAGCTCGCTGCGTGCGGTGTCGATGCGGGAGTCACGCCCGTGTACGTTGCGGTGCTGGTAGAGCTCAGCGAGGAAAGGTTCCATGTCTGGCTGGCGCCTGCGCTCCCCGGGCTTGCGTAGTTGCTGTTGTTGATCGTAAGATTGTCGCTCATCGCGGGTTCGATCCCGGTGGCGGTCAGCGTAGGTTGTGCAGAGAGCGCGATGGCGCAGAGACATCCCGCACAGCTGATAAGGAAAGTAGATTTTTTCATGAACTTCGGAGTTGAGATTTGTTGTTTATTAAATATACAAAATACTGCTGACGCAAGAGTTTTTTGTGGACAGCACCAATTTTCTTTTCGGTAATTTTGCGTCCTCATATCTTCCTTATGAACGCAGCTTATATCATCGACGGCGTCCGCACTCCCATCGGGAATTTCGGCGGAACGCTTTCCACTGTCCGTACCGACGACATGGCCGCGCTGGTCATCAGCGGGCTCATGAAAAAATTTCCTTCCCTCGATCCTTCGCTTATCGGCGATGTGCTCCTCGGCTGCGCCAACCAGGCGGGCGAGGATAACCGCAACGTCGCACGTATGGCATTGCTGCTTGCAGGACTTCCCGTCACGGTGCCAGGTGAAACTGTGAATCGTCTCTGCGCTTCGGGACTTTCCGCTTCCATGGCGGGCGCGCGTGCGATCATGTGCGGCGATGCGGAGCTGATCATTTCAGGTGGGGTGGAGAACATGACGCGCGGACCGTGGGTGATCTCGAAAGCGTCAACACCTTTCGGGCGCGATGCGCAGATGTTCGACTCGAGCTTCGGCTGGCGTTTCGTGAACCCGAAAATGAAAGAGAAGTTCGGAACGGACGCAATGGGTGAAACGGCAGAAAACCTGGCCGACCGCGATAAAATTTCACGTGAGGACCAGGATAAATTCGCACTGCTTTCACAGCAGAAAGCGGCGAAAGCGCAGGAACGGGGACGTTTCGCGAAAGAGATCATTCCTGTTCCCATCCCGCAGAAAAAAAGCGATCCCGTACTTTTTTCAAAAGATGAATTCATGAAACCGTCCACCACGATGGAAGGACTTTCGAAGCTGAAGCCTTCTTTCCGCAAAGACGGAACGGTTACAGCGGGCAACGCGTCCGGGCTCAATGACGGCGCTGCGGCATTGCTTCTCGCTTCGGAAAATGCGATAAAAGCAAACAACATCAAACCGCTGGCGCGCATCGTTTCCATGGGCGTGGCCGGGGTGGAACCGCGCATCATGGGCATCGGGCCGGTGGAAGCGGGCAACACGGCGCTGAAAAAAGCAGGACTGAAATTTTCCGATATCGGTGTGATCGAGCTGAACGAAGCGTTCTCTGCACAATCGCTGGCGTGCCTGCGCTCATGGGGAATTGCAGATGACGATCCACGCGTGAACCCGAACGGCGGCGCGATCGCGCTCGGGCATCCGCTGGGCATGAGCGGCGCGCGTATTCTTCATTCCGCCGCGCTCGAGCTGCAGGAGCAGAATAAAAAATATGCGCTGGTTACGATGTGCATCGGCGTAGGGCAGGGATATGCGGTGGTGATCGAAAAGTGCTGAAGCCGCGTCCGTCTTTTATCTCTTTCTGTTTTCCATTCTATTTTCGGTTTAACCGGGATGTGATTCCGTAAAGTTGTTCTTATTTTTGCACCGTGGAAAAAGTCGTCCTTTCATTGGAGAATTTCCGGAACGAGGTGGATGAAGAAATCATCCAGCGCGGGTATATTTATTTCCGTAACGGGTGGGTGAAAACGCCGCGTGAAGTAATGCCCGGTTATTTCGAGTACGTCGTGCATGAAGTGAATCCGCACGCAGTTTCATTCACGCACAACAGCGACGGGACGTTCACGGACATTTTCTGTACCTGCGGCGACCGGGCGCATCTTGCCTGCCGCCACATGGCTGCCGTGCTGGTTAAGATGGAAGAGGAGTGGACCGAATCGCAGCGTACGCCGGAATGGGAAGATCTCGAAGGGAAAGCGTAACGCAGCGGGTTTTTTTGCCTGAAATTTTTGAGGAATTAAATAGTTTTCTGCCGGCGGTTTTCAGCTTCGCGTTCGGAGTTTGGAAATAACAAACGGATAGCAATTCCAAAAATCAAAGTTCAAACGCCCAGCAGATCTCTTCAAACACAAAGCACACGGAGTTCTGCACAAAGCGCACAAAGAAGAGTTAGTGACTCAAACCAGTTGAAACGGCAAACTGGTAACTGAAAACGGTCAACGTTATCCAGGCCTGGGCATATTCCGAACGTGAAACCGGAACTTTAAACTTTGGACCTGGTTTTCTCCCTGAAAAACGAAAAGCCGAACGCCGCAAGCGCACACAACACCGCGACGACGATCCCCGACAAGCGTATCCCGAAATCATTTCCCGGATCTTCACCCAGCAGCGTCAGCATGGAAAAAACGGCAATGCCCAGGGTCTGCCCCAGCTTCACGAAAAAATAATTGACCGCGAAATAAAATCCTTCCCGGTTTTCGCCTGTCTTTTCCGCTTCTTCACGCGCAATATCCCCGACGATGGCGGGTGGAAGGATACCCAGCGTGGCAAGCGGGAACGCAGCGATCGCGGCGAAAGCGAACAGCTGGAATTTTTCGGGCAGCGGAAATTTCCCGATCCCGAAAATGCAGGCGCACACCACGGCCAGCACGAAAAATGCAGCGAGCATGATCTTTTTCTTGCCGCTCTTTTCCGTCCACCGGCTGATGAACGGGTAGTACAGCAGCGAAACGCCCACCATCGTTCCCATCACGAGGAACCCGAGTGATTTCGGAAGTCCGGCGAGCACGGTCACGAAATACATCAGCCCGCTCGTGATAATGTACAGCGCCATGTACCAGAGAAAATTCGAAAAGATGAACAGGCGGAAATTCCGGTTCCGGAAAGTTTCGCGCAATGCTTTCTGCAGCGGAAGGTGCGCAGGTGTGCTTTCGCAGTATTTTTTTTCATCCACGAAAAAAACAGGCAGGATCATCAGCGCAGCGCCTGCAGCGCTCAGCAGGCAGATCGCGAGGCGGATGCTTTCCAGCGGGTCGGTGACAAGTCCCGCATCCACCAGCAGCCCGGCGATGTTGTTCGTCGAAGCGGAAATGACGATGCCGCATACGAAACCTACCTGCTGGAGCGTGGCCAGCTTTACGCGCGCAAGCGGGTCACGTGCGAGCTCCGGAAGCAGCGCGTAATAAGGAATGACATAGGTGGTGGATGAAAGGAAGAACAGCGTCAGCGTTACGCACAGCCACACGGCATTGAGGGAAGTGCCGCTGCGGTCCGGCGGAAAAAAAACAAGCGCGCAGAAAACCGCGGAAGGCAGGAAGCTCCACTTCAGGAAAGGAATTCTTCGCCCGCGTGCGTTCGTGCTGCGGTCGCTGAGCTGGCCGATGAACGGATCGTAGAATGCATCGAGCAGGCGGCCTGCCGTCGTGATGAGAGCGAATACGTTGATGATCCACAGCACGGGTGTCTGCGATATCAGCGGCGGCCATCCTGCATTGTCGGGCGACAGGTAGAAATACGGCAGCATCACGCCCATGATGTTGATCAGGATGCTCCATCCTGCCATTCCGGCGGCATAGGCAAAACGTAATCTTCCGGGAAGAGCGGGCACGTTTAAAGGTAAATGAAATCGGCAGATGAGAAAATCCTAATGCGCAACGCTTCGTTTTTGCGTAAATTTCGGAGTGGATTTTCCCGGAATTTTTATTCGAACGCGATGCAGATAAAGATTTACCAGGTGGATGCATTCACCGACAAAGTTTTCGGCGGCAACCCGGCAGCGATTTGCCCGCTCGACGAATGGCTTCCCGATGAGCTGCTGCAGGGAATTGCCTCGGAAAACAACCTCGCTGAAACCGCGTTTTACGTGAAAAGCGGGCAGCGGTACGAGATACGCTGGTTCACCCCGGCCGTCGAAGTCGATCTCTGCGGTCACGCCACGCTCGCGGCGGCGTACGTGCTTTTTCATTTCGAAGGACATGCAGGATCGGAAATAAATTTCTATTCGCGGCGAAGCGGCAATCTGCCGGTCACCCGCAACGGCGAACTGCTCACGCTGAATTTCCCGGCCGATGAGTTCGTCAAAATTCCCACACCCGATAACGCGGTCCGTTATTTCGGAAAATTCCCGCTCGAAGTGCTGAAAGGGAAAACGGATTATATGTTCGTCTTCGAAAGCGAGAATGATATTCTTGCGCTGCAGCCGGACATCAGCGAGATAAAACGGCTCGAGGCCCGCGGCGTTATCGTGACGGCCAAAGGAGATCGCGCGGATTTTGTTTCCCGTTTCTTCGCACCGCAGTCGGGGATCAGCGAAGACCCCGTGACCGGTTCCGCGCACACTACGCTTGCACCTTACTGGGCGGAAAAGCTCGGCAGGAATGAGCTCGATGCGATACAGCTTTCCGCGCGGAGAGGTTTCCTGCACTGCGCAAATCTCGGCCGACGTGTAGAGATCAGCGGGATGTGCTGCGCGTACATGACGGGGCAGATCATCATCTGAAGATCGTTTCCCAAAACCTTGGTGCGTCTTGCTGCGCTGGTAAACGAAAAACAAAACCGGTGACAGGGTAAAAGGAGCAGACCGTTCACGGGCGAATGATAACTAAATCGGTTTCTGAGAAGAAAATGCGGCCAGCCGGGAATAATGTGCCGGCAAAAAAACGGGAACGTTGAAAATTCGCCGAAGCCTTGGTATATTTAATAAAATCTGTGCAGGCGCCTTGAGTTTTGTACCCTGTATGGCAAATGCTTAAACCCGGATGAAGCGGTAACAACGCATGATAAAGCTGTACAGGAAAATAATTTTCACCGTTGCCGCTGCTTTCTTCTTTTTTTCAGGAGTGCGCAGCCAGTCGATGACCACCGCGGCTGATCATTTGCGTGATACGGTCTCCCTGCTTTGCGCTTCGGGTGATTATGATTCGGCCCAGTCGGCAGTGCTGCATTTTCTCGACAGGAAAGATCTTCTTCCCGAAGATGTCTTTACCGGTAATTTTCTTTTTGCGGATGTACTCAAAGCTTCCGGGAAACCGCGGGATGCGATCGCGCCTTTGCTTGCAACGGGCAAACTGCTGGACAGTATTCCTCACCCGGAGAGATTCCGTTCCCTGATGTACGGCGATGTGGCGGAATGTTATTTCACGTTGCAGCAATACGACAGTGCGCAGAAATATTCGCTGCTGTCCATCGACGCCAGCCCGGATACGAGCTTCCGTTCGGGCGGCCATGCGGTGAACGACATGATCATCGGCTACAACGAATTCCTCTCGAAAAAATATTCCGTCGCCCTGGATTATTACGGAAGGGCGATGCTCCAATACACCAGCTATGGAGAATCCTGCGAGCTCCCGCTCGTCTATGCGAAGATCGCGCGCGTGAACAACGCGATGGGAGAGAGGAAGCTGGCGGAAGAAAACATCAGCCGCTCGATACGGATCAGCGATTCGTGCGGCATTGACGATTATGTGCTGCTTTCCGAACGCACGCTGTTCGAGATCTACCGCGAGAACGGCGATTATAAGAACGCGCTTTCCACGCTCGAGGAAGTGAATACGCTGGTGCAGAAGATCGAAGAGCGGAAGAAAACGGCGAAGATGAACGAGCTGAAAGTGAAATATGAAACGCAGCTGGTGGAGAAAGACAATGAGCGCCTGCGGAACGAGAACCGGAAGAACGAAGAGATCCTCGAGCGCCAGCGTCTCGCCCTGTACATTGCACTGCTCGCCACGGTCATTCTTACTTTTCTTATCCTCCTGCTGGTCCGCATCTCCAGCCAGCGGAAAAAGGCCGAGGCGAAGCTGGCCGCGCTCAATTCAGAGCTGGAAGAGAAGGTGAAAGACCGGACAGAGCACCTGGAACAGGCCAGGCAAAGGATCGAGGAGGATTCGAAAAAACTTTTGTTCCAGAACAAGCAGCTCATCGATTTCTGCAATATTATTTCGCATAACCTGCGGTCGCCGCTGGTGAACATGTCGATGCTCGTGGATTTTATCGAAAAGAGCAATGATGCGTCGGAACAGAAACAGTTCATTGAAAAGCTGAAACCCGTGATCGGCAACCTGAACGAAACGTTCGGCGAACTGCTCGAGTCATTGCAGGTGAAGCAGGATGTGGAGGTGAGATCGGAACGGATAAACCTCGAAGATTGCCTGAAACGCACGCTGGAAACGCTCGAAGCGGAAGTGATCGGGTCGGGTGCCGTTATCACGCATGATTTCTCTGCTGCGGATTCCATCGTTTACCCGCCCAAATATCTCTATAGCATTTTTCAGAACCTGGTGAGCAACGCGATCAAATACCGCCAGCCGGGAAGGAAACCCGAAATACGGCTGCTGACGAAAAGGGAAGGAAAGAGCATTGTTCTTTCGGTGAAGGATAACGGCCTCGGCATCGATATGGAAAAGAACGGGCATAACCTGTTCAAGATCCGCAAGGTGTTCCACCAGCATCCGGACGCGAAAGGATTCGGGCTTTTCATTACCAAAACACAGGTGGAAGCGATGGGCGGAAAGATCCGGGCGGAAAGCGAGCCCGGTAACGGAAGTGTTTTTTTTGTGGAGTTCACCAACCAGGATATATGAAGAAGGAAACGAAATTGCTGCTCGTTGATGATGATGATGTTTTCATTTTTATTACGAAAAAAACAATTGACGAATCGCGGCTCGTCGGTGAAGTGAATGTGTGCGCCAACGGAATGGATGCGATCCGTTTCCTGGAAAAATTGCTGCCGGAACCGGAGAAGCTGCCGGATGTCATTCTCCTCGACCTGAACATGCCGGTACTCGACGGGTGGGGATTCCTGGCCGAATACGAAACGCTGCGGAAGAAGCTCCCGGGAAAGATCGACCTCTACGTCGTGTCCTCTTCCGTTTCGCCGCACGAAGTGGAACGTGCGAAAAGCTTCAGCTATGTTTCGGATTTTATCGTCAAGCCTGTTACCGCGGAAACGATCGGCCTGATCAGGGAACGGCTCACACGACAGGAAGGGAATAATTGAAAGCGCGTTCCTGTTCTCAGTAAAATGTTTTGCCTTCTTTGGTCATCCGTTTGAGCAGCACACACGGACGGTAACGGTCTTCCCCGTATTCTTCGTAAAGTGATGACAGCTTTCCGGTAACAGCGGCAATGCCGGTTTCATCGGCCCAGCGCAGCAGTCCTTTGGGATAATTCACACCTTTCGTCATTGCAGTGTCGATGTCCTCGCGCGTAGCAAGACCGAGGTAAAGTGAATCCGCCGCTTCGTTGATGAGCATCACGAGCACGCGGAAGAAAATGGCTTTTCCCAGTGTTTCGTCTTTTACAGGTTCGGGCATCACGGCGCCTTCCCGGTAATCGTAATAGCCTTGCCCGGATTTCCGCCCGAACATTTTTCCTTCGTACAGCCGTTTCTGCGTCAGCGAAGGTTTGAAGCGCGGCTCGTAAAAGAATTGTTCCCAGACGGTCTCCGTCACTTTATAATTCACGTCGTTGCCGATGAAGTCCATCAGCTCGAACGGACCCATTTTAAAACCGCCGTACGTTTTCATTGCCCAGTCGATCGTGGCGAAATCCGCGATGCCTTCTTCGTAAATGCGTATCGATTCGCCGTAGAAGGAACGCGCCACCCGGTTGACGATGAAGCCCGGTGTGTCTTTTGCCTGCACGACGCTTTTTCCCCATCCGCTGATGAGCGTTTTGCACGCGGCAAGAATATTCCGGTCCGTCGAAATGCCGGGAATTATCTCTGCCAGCGGCATGAGCGGCGCAGGATTGAAAAAGTGGATCCCGATCACGCGACCTGTTTTTTTACACGCCGAAGCGATGGAGGTGATCGAAAGCGAAGAGGTGTTTGAAGCGAGCACGCAGCTTTCGCCGACAATGTTTTCCAGGTCTGAAAAAACCTTTTGCTTCACATCGATGTTTTCCACGATGGCTTCGATCACGAGCCCGCATTCGCTGAAGGAAGACATCTCCGCGGAAAAAACAAGACGTTTAAAGATCGTGTCCGCATCTTCCTGCCGGAGCTTTCCTTTTTCAACGATTCTCTTCAGCAGCTGCAGAAGCGTTTCTTCGGCTTTTGCCAGTTGTTTCGCGTTGTTGTCATAAAGAAAGACCTTGTGACCGGCAGTAGCTGCCACGAGCGCGATCCCGCTTCCCATGGCGCCGGAACCGATGACGCCGACGACCGTATGTTGATCCATATAAACGAATTTTAACTGTTGTGCTCCGGGGGCAAGGCGCCCGGCATGCAAAATGAGAAATAAAAATTATTCTCCCCTGAATTCCGGTTTCCGTTTTTCAAGAAACGCTTTCACGCCTTCGGTAAAATCGTATGTGCGCGTGGCTGCCACCTGCTCTTCGCCTTCGCGCACCAGCTGCTCATCAAGCGAATTCACCGTTCCTTCATTGAGCAAACGTTTCGTCAGCCCGATCGCTTTGGTCGGCATCTGCGAGATCGTCACTGCGATCTTCATGGCTTCGTC
>DASTSF010000143.1:0-4335 GCA_035760825.1 Bacteroidia bacterium | reverse complement strand
ACATGATGCGGGCCACTTCACCGACTTCCTCCATGAGTATCGCCGTATTCGTGAGCTGGTCGAAATAGCGCACGCCGTGCTTCTTTATCCAGCGGTCGACAATATCCTGGGCTTCGCTGATGGTCATGATCGTTTGTTTTGCCCGAATGTAAGGAAAGGAGTGGATTGGCCGGAACAGGATGAAGCAATGAGGATGGATTCAAATCCGGCATCCGAAATCCGGCATCCGACATGCGAAATCCGAAATCCAGCACCCTCCCGGCCGCCGGAGAAAACCCTGTCAGAAATCCCGGCAGCCGTTCACTTCTTCGTACTAAAGCGAAAGCTCGTAGCCGACGCCGAGCACGAAGTTGTGCGGAGGAGCTGTTGTATTCATGTGCTGTTCGATGAGGTAATACACCTCGAATTCGTTATGGTTGTCCGGCTTGAAGAACAGCCCGGCGAAATACCGTACGCGGTTGAAATGCGGCAGCGCGTCCGGCCGGGGAATGTTAATGTGCCAGTACAGTTCTTCCGCCACGTACGCCGACCAGAAGAAATTGAATTTGTACTTCAGCGTAAGCTTGTTGCGCACGTACCATTCGGGGTAACGCCCGTCGATGCTGGTGTTCACGTCCTTCACCTGCCCGAGGAACATCTGCCGGTCGTGGACGCTGAACTTCCCGAATTTTTTCCCGTACGTCAGCGCAGTGTAGAACTGGTGGCGCGTGCTCCAGTATTCCGGCAGCTCTTTGCGGATGAAAACGTAATCGAGAAGAATGCCGAAATGCGTTTTCGGGATCTCGTATTCCGCGCCGAAGTCGCCGAAATAATACGTGAGCCGGGAATCATTCTGCGTGAACCGGCCTTCGTGGCTGAACCTCAGCGTGAAATTCTGCGTCAGTTTTTTGTTCACGTTCAGGTTTTCCCATAGCTGCGCGTCGTTGTTCGCTTTCGCGGAAGCGGATTGGGCAAAACAGCTGCCCGCTGAAAACAGCGCGCCGGATACGAGGAATGTCACCGTAAGCTGGAATGCGAATGCTTTTGTTTTCATGGACAGCGGCTTTTTAAACCTGGTTTATATTCCGAGCTCGGAATGCTTGCGTTTGTAGGCGCGTTCGAAAATGATCGGCAACACGAGCAGTGTAAGCACTGTTGCGCTGACGAGTCCGCCGATGATCACGATCGCCAGCGGCTTCTGCGTTTCGGAGCCGATGCCCGTTGAAATGGCCGCCGGAAGCAGGCCGATCGCCGCCATCATGGCCGTCATGACCACCGGGCGAACGCGTGAAGCTACGCCTGCTGTGATCGCGTCACGAAGCGACATTTTGTTCGCCAGGTTCTTCTTGAACACGGATATCAGGATCACGCCGTTCTGCACGCACACGCCGAACAGCGCAATGAAGCCGATGCCGGCCGAAATGCCGAAGATCGTGTGCGTGAGCAGCAGCGCCAGGATCCCGCCGATGAGCGAGAACGGAACCGTCACGATCACGATCACGGCATCCTTGATGTTCGAGAACGCGATGAACAGGATGACGAAGATGATCACGAGGCTGATGGGCACCACCTGTGTAAGACGTTTCGTGGCGCGGACCTGGTTCTCGTATTCGCCTGCCCACTCGAGGTGATAACCTTCGGGCAGCTTCAGCTTCGCGTTGATGCTGTCCTGCGCTTCCTTGATCGCGCTGCCCATGTCGCGGTCGCGTATCGTGAACTTCACGCCGCCGAAACGCGTGTTGTTGTCGCGCGAAATGCGTATGTCGCCGGTTTCCAGCTTTATCGTTGCGATCGCTTTCAGCGGAACTTTCCCGCCGGTAAGCGTGGGCACCATCAGGTTCCCGATCTGCGTTTCATCCGAACGGTATTGCGGCGCATAACGGATCCGGATGTCGAAGCGCCGGTCTTCGTCGTACAATTGCGTCGCCGCTTTTCCACCGATCGCCATTTCCACCACGGCCTGCGCGTCGCCTGTGCTCACGCCGTAAGCTTTCATGCGCGCCTGGTCGAGGGAAATGAGAAGCTCGGGCTGGCCGATCGTTTTCAGCAGGCCGACGTCTTCGATGCCGCGCACGTTTTTCATGATCGGGATGATCTGCCTTCCGATCGAATCGATCGTTTTCAGGTTCGGTCCGTACACCTTCACGGCGATGTCCGCATTCATTCCCGCTACTGCTTCATGCACGTTGTCGATGATCGGCTGCGAATAGTTGAAGATCACGCCGGGTATCTGCCGCAGCTGCGCGTCCATGCTGTCGATAAGCTCGTCGGAAGACATTTCCGTTTTCCATTCGTCTTTCGGCTTCAGGTTTACCTGGCACTGGATGCTGTAGAATCCGTCGGGATCGGTTCCGTCTGCGGGGCGTCCTGTTTGCGAAAGCACGCCGTCGACCTCATCGAACTTCATTAGTATGCCGCGCATCTTGTCGGCGATCTTGCGTGATTCCGTAATAGAAACGCTCAGGGGCAGGCTCGATTCCACCCACAGCGCGCCTTCGTTGAGATCGGGCAGGAATTCCGTGCCGAGGAAACGGAAGCAGAAAATACTTCCGGCCAGCATGATCAGCGCCAGCGCAAGGCTGAGCGTTTTGCGCCGGAAAGCCGCCGAGAACATCCCGATGAACAATTTTGTGATCCCGTTGGTGAACGGGTTATTCTTCTCGCGCACGTTTTTCTTCAGCAGCATGCTCGACATAACCGGCACCAGGGTAAGTGTGAAGATCAGCGCGCCGAGCAGCGCAAAGCCGAGCGTGAACGCAAGCGGAGAGAACATTTTTCCTTCCACTTTCTGGAATGAGAAAATGGGAATAAGCGCCGTAAGGATGATGATCTTCGAGAAAAGAATGGCCTTGCCCATTTCAGCGCCGGTTCTGCGGATGATGCCGAGCTTCGCCAGCCTGTTGAACCGGTCCATCCCGATGGCGTGCGCCTTGTGATCGAGCGCGACGAAAATTCCCTCTACCATCACGACCGCGCCGTCGATGATGATCCCGAAATCGATCGCGCCCATGGAAAGCAGGTTGGCCGTCATGCCCATGATCCGCAGGCAGATGAACGCGAACAGCAGCGCCATCGGGACGATGACGGCTACGGTGACCGTCGTTCGCCAGTCGGCCATGAAGACGAATACGACGAGCGTGACGAGGATGATGCCTTCGAACAGGTTGTGGAGCACGGTATGCGTGCAGAACCCGATCAGTTTATCGCGGTCGTAGAATGGAACGATCTTCACGTCCGGAGGAAGTATGCCGTTGTTCAGCTGCTTTATCTTTTCTTTCAGGTTGTGCAGGAACTCGCCGGGGTTTTCTCCCTTCCGCATAATGACGACGCCCTCCACCACGTCTTTCGAAGTATCCAGCGCCACGGAACCCAGCCGCGGCAGCGCAGATTCGACGACGGTCGCGACATTTTTGACGAGGATAGGAGTCCCCCCGTTCTCCTTGATGATGATGTTCTCGATATCGGGAATGCTTGTCAGCAGACCGATCCCGCGTACGACGTACGCCTGCTCGTTCTTCTCGATGATGTCCCCGCCGACATTGATATTGCTTTTGCTGACCGCATCGTAAACATCGAGCGGCGTGAGATCGTATTTCGCAAGAAGGTGCGGGTCCACCTGTATCTCGTAGGTCTTGATATCTCCGCCGAACGTGACGATATCCGCCACGCCCGGAACAGCGCGCAGGTTCCTGTCGATCGTCCAGTTCTGGATCGTCGTCAGGTCGCGTATGTTTCGTTTCGGACTCTGAACGGTGTAGCGGTAAACCTCGCCGGTAGGTCCGCCGGGTGGAAGCACTTCCGGTTCGAGGCCTTCGGGAAGCTCCACTTCGTGGATGAGGTTGTTCACCTGCTGGCGTGCGAACGGATCATCCACGCCGTCGTCGAAAATGATGATCACGTCGGAAAGGCCGTACATGGAGATCGAGCGGACGATGGTTTTTTTCTGGACGGAATTCATCGCGATCTCGATCGGGATCGTAACGAACTTTTCTACTTCCGTGCAGCTTCTTCCCGGCCAGAGCGTGATGATCTCGATCTGCGTGTTGGTGACGTCGGGGAACGCTTCCACCGGCGTGTTGAAATAGCTGATCAGCCCCGCAACGACCGTGAGTCCCGTCATGAACAGGATGAACAGTTTGTTCTTAAGCGAGAAGGCGATAATGCCTTTCATGAAATTGACCATAGAAAATCCTCCCGCTTAAAGTTTGTTGTTGGCTGCAAGAAGACTGCCGTCGGTCACCACGATCTCCCCGCTTTTCAGCCCCGATTTCACGTACGTTTTCTTCTCGCGTGTGTGACCCGGAATGATCTCCCTCTTCTCGAATTCAGTGGTGGTTTTTTTTACGACCACATAGA
>DASTSF010000142.1:0-4633 GCA_035760825.1 Bacteroidia bacterium | reverse complement strand
CGAAAGACCGTGACAACGATAAAGTCTCCGACAAGCTCGACAAGTGCAAAGACGTCGCGGGTGTTTGGGAATTCATGGGCTGCCCGGATAAGGACGGCGACCACGTGCAGGATTCGGAAGACCTTTGCCCGGATGTTCCGGGTCTCGCGAAATTCAACGGATGTCCCGACCGCGACAACGACGGCATCGTCGACAGCCAGGATGCATGCCCGGATGATCCGGGTCTCCCGCAGTTCAACGGCTGCCCGGATAAAGACGGTGACGGCATCATTGACAAAGACGACGACTGCCCGGATGAAAAAGGTCTCGTGCAGTTCAAAGGCTGCCCCGACCGTGACGGTGACGGCGTGATGGACAAGATCGACCTTTGCCCCGATAAGCCCGGCCCGGTCGACAACGACGGCTGCCCGGAAGTCATTCTCAATCTCGTGGACCTTGCAGGACAAAGCCTGAAATCAGCGAAGCAGGCGAAAGACGGAAGCTTCACGTTCGACAACCTGCCTTCGGATTCGATCTGTGTGTTCCGCCTCGACGGAGATCCTGACAAAACGATCGGTGTGAATGAAGTGAAAGTGATCGTGAACGGATTGCCCAAGCGCGCCATCCGCAGCCAGGCCGACGGACTCTTCCGTTTCGATATTCCGAAACCTGTGGGCAACGGTCTCCAGAAAGTGGAAGTGAAAGATGTCGCTGTTACGCTTTCGCAGGCCGACCAGGCGATCGTGAAGAAAGCGTTTGACAACCTCGAGTTCGAAACCGGCAAAGACATCATCCGCACAAGCTCGTATGCTGCGCTCGATTCGCTCGCTTACCTTCTGAAGAAACACCCTGAGTGGGGACTGAAGATCAGCGGCCACACGGACAATGTGGGTAATCCCGTTGCGAATATGACGCTCTCGAAAAAACGTGCGGAAGCCGTGAAGAAATATCTTGTGTCGAAAGGCGTTGCAGCTGATCACCTCAAGACGGAATGGTACGGACAGACACGCCCGATCGCACCGAACACGACAGCGGAAGGAAGACAGAAAAACCGCCGCGTGGAGATGCTGATCGTGGATTACTACAAAGGCATGGATGCTCCGTTCGTTCCCGCAAAGGCCCCGGCGAAAACGCCTGCAAAAACCCCGGCGAAAAAACCGGTGAAGAAGTAAAAAAACAAGCGTGAGACGTAAGACAAAGGCCCGGAGCGATCCGGGTCTTTTTTTGTTCGCATTTTACTGATCGCCGTCACGGTGAAAGAAGAAAAAGCCGCCTACTTTTAGACGGATAAAAAAAACAGCAGGAAATGGAACACAAATTTTCACCGGAAAGCCTGATGATGTCCTACGGCTATAAGCCGGAACTTTCCGAAGGCGCGATCAAATGCCCGATCTTCCAGACGTCGACCTTCGTTTTCAAAACGGCGGAAGAAGGAAAAAGTTTTTTCGAACTCGCTTACGGGCTGCGTGACAAATCGCCGGGTGAAGAGCTGGGACTCATTTACAGCCGCATCAACAATCCCGATCTTGAAATACTGGAAAACCGGTTATGTCTGTGGGACGGAGCGGATGACTGCGCGGTTTTCGAGAGCGGCATGTCGGCCATCACAACCGTCCTGCTCGAATTCCTGAAGCCGGGCGACCTGCTGCTGTTCTCTACGCCAGTATACGGCGGAACGGATCATTTCATTCACCACTTTCTTCCGAAGATCGGCGTGGACGCAATCGGCTTCAAGCCGGGCATGAGCGAAGAGGAAATAATTTCCCTGCTGAAAAATTCAGGCAAACCGGGAAACCTGGCAATGATCTACATCGAAACGCCCGCCAACCCGACGAACACGCTCATCGACATCGAAGAATGCCGGCGGATCGCCGATGCGTTCAGCACAAAAGAAAAACGCGTGCTCATCGCCACCGACAATACGTACATGGGTCCGCTGTGGCAGCACCCGCTGAAGCACGGCAGCGACCTCGTCGTTTATTCCGCCACAAAATACATCGGCGGGCACAGCGACGTCATCGCGGGCGCAGTGCTGGGGAACAAACCGCTCATGCAACGCGTGAAAACGCTGCGCACTTTCCTCGGCAACATGGCAGGACCGTGGACCGGCTGGCTCCTCCTGCGCAGTCTCGAAACGCTGAAAGTGCGCATGACGCAGCAGGCCGAAAATGCGATGCAGGTGGCGAAGTTCCTGCGCAATCATCCGAAAGTGGAAAAAGTATATTACCTCGGGCTCATTCCTGAAGGAACTTCCGAATATGAAATTTACCGCAGGCAATATTCTTCGCCGGGCGCGATGCTTTCGTTCGACGTGCGCGGCGGGGAAAAAGCGGCGTTCCGTTTCCTCAACGGGCTGAAGCTGATCAAGCTCGCCGTGAGCCTCGGCAGCACGGAATCGCTGGCGGAACATCCTGCTTCCATGACGCATGCCGGCGTCCTGCCCGAACACCGCGCCGACATGGGCATCGGCGACAGCATGGTGCGTTTGTCCGTCGGTGTGGAGAATTACGCGGACATCATTTACGACATCGGCAACGCATTGGAAAAAGTGTAATTTTCCTGAATGATCGCGATCATCGACTTCGGCAGCCGCAAAACACCGCTCATCGCAGAGATGGTGAGCGCCTGCGGAAAAGAAAATGCCCTTATCGGCTGGAACGATTTTTCTCTGGAAAAAATAGCGTCTTCTTCCGCGATCATTTTCAGCGGATCGCCGGCGATGTTCACCGAAGCGGATCGCACGCCTTATTTTGAAAAGTTCAATTTCATCAAAGAAGGAAGAATTCCCGTGCTCGGGATCTGTTTCGGTCACCAGCTGCTGGGATTGCTGCATGGCGCGACGATCTTCCGCGGGAAAGAGATCACCGAAACCATCCGCATAAAAGTGCTGAAAAAAGACCCGCTCTTCGAAGGACTTTTTCCCGAAACCGAAATGAAGGAAGATCACACCGAGGGCATCACGCTTCCGCCGGGATTTGTCCACCTCGCCACGTCCTCCACGTACACGGTCGAGGGTATGCGGCACCCGTTTCTTCCCCTGTGGGGCGTGCAGTTTCACCCGGAAGTTTCGGGAGAGAATGGAAAAAAACTGGTCGGTAATTTCTGCTCGCTGGTTTCCTGAGCTCATACTTTCTTCCCGTTCCGCATCAGCTTCTTCGTCACAACGAATGAAGCCACCCCGACGATCACGATCACCGCAACAATGAAAACGATGTGACGCAGGAGTTCTGTTTCGTGCATGAGCTTATCCAGCCGGTTGTGGAAAACATAACCGAGCAGCGTATACACCAGCACATACAGCACGGTGGCCGCACTGTTCACGATCGCGAATTTTTTCCATGACACATTGAACCCTGCAGCCAGCATCGGGGCGAAAAACCGTATCCGCGGCAGCAGCGCAAGACCGAACAATGTCCACGTGCTGTTCCTGTTCATGTACGCCTGTGTTTTTGCGCGCGTATGCTCGCCCAGCTTTTTCTTCATGCGCTCCGTGAGCCGGCTCCCGCGCTTCGTCAGGTAATAATAAAAGTTGTCGATCAGCAGGAGCGCGACCACCGACGACAGCATGCAGAAGAAAATATTCAGCGGAACCTGTGCAGCCAGGTAACCGATGCTGAGCAGGGCAGCTTCTTCCGGCAGCGGGATCAGCTGGTCGAAAAAAACGAACCACGTAAAAATCCCTGCGTAGGAATAAACGAGAATGAGATGTGTGAGGTGATCGTTGTTCATTTTTCAGATCAGAAATGCAGCTTCCGGAATAATATACGTTTTGTCATTTCACCGGTGACGGTATAAAGCAGCGCAATCCCTATCATCGCCGCGATCACCGCAGCCGGGAGCGGAACAAAGCTGAACACGTTTCCCTGCAGCGTATACGGAATGACGATCACCGCAGCGACCACGGCCAGCGACGCCGACAGCAATAACTTCCCGGGAAGACTTTTCACGAACGGTCTTCTCGTGCGGATGATCATCAGGATGAGCACTTCGGTCAGCGCCGACTCCACGAACCACCCGCTGCGGAAAAGATCCTGCCCGGCGTGAAAGCTGAAATACAGGAGAGAGAACGTGATGAAATCGAAGATCGAGCTTTCGAGACCGAAGACGATCATGAAATTCCGGATGAGTTTCATGTCCCACTTCCGCGGCTTCGCGAGCATTTCCGCATCGACATTATCCGACGCTATCGCAAACGAAGGAAGATCCGTGAGAAAATTCAGCAGCAGCACCTGCACCGGGAGCAGCGGGAGGAACGGGATGAGGAACGACGCCACCGCCATGCTGAACATATTGCCGAAGCTGGCGCTCGTGGTGAGAAAAATATATTTGAGCGTGTTGAGATATGTTTTTCTTCCTTCTTCAATTCCATCGCTGAGCACATCGAGATTTTTTTCGAGCAGAACGATGCCCGCCGCTTCGCGCGCAACATCCACAGCGTTGCTCACGGAAATGCCCACATCCGCCACTTTGATCGCGGAAGCGTCGTTGATGCCGTCGCCCAGGTAACCTACCGTGTTCCCGGCTTTCTGCAGCGCGCGCACGATGCGCTCTTTCTGCGCCGGTTCTGTTTCCGCAAATATGCTGACGTCCTCCACGCACGCGGCCAGCGCATCATCCGTCATGTGATACAGCTGTTTCCCCGTGAGAATATTGG
>DASTSF010000141.1:0-3559 GCA_035760825.1 Bacteroidia bacterium | reverse complement strand
CAACGACGTCGAATGAATGCGGCGGGAATTTTTCCGCGACGTCCATTACGTTCATCAGGTAATATTCGGTGTGGATGCCGGCGGCCCGGGCTTTGTCGATGGAAGGCTGGAATCCGTCTATGCCGGTCACGCGTTTCATTTTCTTTGAGAACAGCTTCACCGGCGAATCGGAACCGCAGCCGATGTCGAGCAGCGATTCATATCCTTCGCATTCTTTTTCGAGCGAGCGCGCATAATGCATCTGCAGGTGCCCGAAAAAAAAGTCATCGATGCGCTTAAAGAAATTTTTCATGATGTTCGCTGCTGATGCGCGCGAATGTACAAAGATTTTATGGCCTGAATCTGTGTATATTTAACGCGGTTGAAGACAAAAATCGATAACGTCCGCACCGGTTTTATCTGCGCAGCCGCGGCTTTGCTCCCGGTCAATTTTTTCGCCGTTTCCATGATCACCATCGTCATTCTCATCCTGACGGTGTGGATATTTTTCAGGGAAAAAAGAAAGCCGGCCCCGCTGAAGCTTCTTTTGCCCGTGCTCATCTTCGCCTTTACGCTCATCGGCATGATCTGGTCGGCGGAAGGTTCTTCTTCCATCGTGACGGTAAAATTTTCCTGGCTGATATTTCCCATTATTTTCTTTCTCGTTCCGCTTTCAGGGAAGACGGAAACCGCTGCGGTGAAAACTTCTTTTCTCGGCGGACTCCTCGTTTCGACTTTCGTGTGCACCTGGTGGGCATTCACGCGTTACCATGTTTCGCGGAACCCGGCGGATCTTTTTTACACGGGCTTTTCCATGTTCATGCATCCTTCGTATTACGCGATGTACGTCACCGCGGGATGCATTTTTCTCTGGGAAAAGATCATGGGAAACGGAAACGGGATGCGCATGCAGCTCGTCTCTTTCGTTCTGCTGCTCTGGTTCGGCTTCGTGCTCGTCATGCTGCAGTCGAAAGCCGGTATTATCGTTTCGCTCTCGCTCGTGGGAATAATGGGGCTGGTCTATAGCTGGAAGACAAAAAAAATGATCACCGGCGCGATCGGTCTTGCGGCATTTTATTTTCTTTTCTGGGCCGCGACACGTTACGTGGTCACTTCGAACAATTCACGCATTTTCAACGCGGAATACAATGTGACGCATTTCACGGCACAGGCGGAGAAAGCGCCCGAATCGAGCCAGATGCGCATCCTCGTGTGGCAAAGCGACTGGGAACTGATCCGTTCGAATTTCCTCGCCGGCGTGGGTTCCGGCGATGTGGTCACCGAGCTTAAAAAGGTTTATCACCGGCGCGGCATAACGAAAGCCGAAGAAGAAGGACTGAACGCGCACAACCAGTATTTCCAGTCGTGGCTGGAAGCCGGTATCGGCGCGTTTGTCGCGCTGCTCGCTGCGCTTGCGGTGCCGGGCCTCACGGCGGTCCGTAAAAAAGACCTGGTGCTCGGCTTGTTCCTTGCCGCCATTATCCTGAATTTTGGCGTCGAAAGCATGCTCTGCACGCAGGCAGGAACGATGTTCACCGCATTTTTTCTTTCGTTCCTTTTTTCAGCTGCGGAAACAAAAGAAGAACTTCCTGTATGATACCTTTTTCTCCTCCGAGAATCGATCAGAAGATCATTGATGAAGTAACAGCTACGCTGCGTTCGGGTTGGATCACCACCGGGCCCAAAACAAAGCTGTTCGAAAAAAAACTGGCGGAATATTGCGGCGCGAAATCGGTGCTGTGCCTGAATTCAGCGACGGCAGGGCTCGAGATCATGCTCCGCTGGTTCGGCGTTGGCGAAGGCGACGAGGTGATCCTCCCTGCATACACGTATGCGGCAACGGCGAACGTGATCATTCATTGCGGTGCGAAACCGGTTTTCGTGGATGTGAGTGAAAAGGATTTCAACATCAGCGTCAAAGCGATCGAGAACGCCGTCACGGAAAAAACAAAAGTGATCATACCGGTCGACTTCGGCGGATGGCCCTGCGATTACAATGCGATCAACGCGCTCGCGGTGAAAATGAAAGACAAATTCCGTCCGTCGTCGAAAGAGCAGGAAATGCTCGGCCGCATGCTCGTGCTCAGCGACGCGGCTCATTCCATCGGCGCTGTTTACAAAGGAAAGAAAACCGGTGCCCTGACCGACGTGAGCGTATTTTCGTTTCACGCCGTGAAAAACCTCACCACCGCGGAAGGCGGTGCTGTTGCGCTCAACCTCCCGGAACCGTTCGACAATGCCGGGCTCTATAACCTGCTTTGCGTGAAAACGCTGCACGGGCAGAATAAGGATGCGCTGGCCAAAACGCAGAAAGGAAGCTGGAAATACGACATCGTGGAAGCGGGCTACAAGTGCAACATGACGGATATTCTCGCTTCGATCGGTCTCGTGGAGCTGGAACGTTACGACAATGACACGCTGGTGAAACGGAAAAAGATCGTCGATAAATACAGCTGGGTATTGTCCGCGTACAGTTGGGCCGAGCTTCCGCTGATGGATGATGAAAAACAGAACACGCATTCGTCCTACCATCTATTTCCCCTGCGCATAAAGGGAATCACCGAGGAGCAGCGCGACCAGATCATCCGGAAGATTTTTGAAAAGGAGGTGAGCGTGAACGTGCATTTCATCCCGGTTCCGATGATGAGCTTTTACCGCAACCTCGGTTACAGCATCCAGGATTACCCGAAGACATACGGGAATTTTTCACGCGAGATTTCGCTTCCCGTGTATTACGACCTGTCCGAGGAACAGGCGCTGGTCGTGCTCGAAGCGGTGGCTTCGTCTGTCATTGAAGTGAAAGGAAGCTGAGCGGTGGCAAAGCGCGCGTTCGATATTTTTTTTTCATTGGCGGGACTTCTTTTCCTGCTTCCTTTTTTCCTGCTGATCGCCGTTTTTATCCTGCTCGACAGCCGCGGCGGTGTTTTTTACCGGCAGGTCCGCGTGGGCCGTTACGGAAAAGATTTCCGCCTCTGGAAATTCCGCACGATGCGTCCTGATTCCGATAAAAAAGGATTGCTCACTGTGGGTGGACGTGATCCGCGGGTGACGCGCACGGGGTATTTTCTCCGCAAATACAAGCTCGATGAGCTTCCCCAGCTGATCAATGTGCTTGCCGGCGATATGAGCCTCGTCGGGCCACGGCCGGAAGTGCGCAAATACGTCGATCTCTATTCGGAAGAACAGCGGAAAGTGCTGCTGGCAAAACCCGGGATAACGGATTATGCGTCCATCGATTATTCGGAAGAGAATGATCTTCTTGCCGGATCACCCGATCCCGAGCGGGCGTATATCGAAGAGGTGATGCCGGCCAAGCTGAAGCTGAACATGAAATACATCGAAGAGCAGAGTCTCGCCACGGATGTGAAAATTATTTTCAGGACGATCGGGAAAATTGCGGGCCGTAAATGATGAATGATGAGCGGGCCGTATTTCTCCCGCCATTCTTAATCATTCGTCCTTGCCAATAGATTACTTGCCGCGTCCCTGGATAACGATCAGCAGCGTATAGATCATGATCTTGAAATCGACGTAAAGCGACATGTTCTCGATATAGAGCAGGTCGTATTTCAATCGCTCG
>DASTSF010000140.1:0-2499 GCA_035760825.1 Bacteroidia bacterium | reverse complement strand
GAGAAAGAAATGCAGGAGACTTTTCTGTTGACGTATCGTCCCTGAATGCCGGAATGTATTTTATCGTCGTGGATAACGGAACATCCTGCTCACGGCGAAGATTCATCAAAACCGGGAAGTGAGAGGGTAAGCCGGTCCTGTCAGCTTTTATCACAACGTCCGGCGTCTAACGCCCGGCCACTGCGGCCGCTCTTTCCAGCGCCATTCCGAAATCATCGAGCACATTTTCCGCGCCTATCCTTTCCATAAGTCCTGAGCGGATGAATTCGGTTTTCACGTCGGGCTGTATGCCTGAAACGATGAGCTTTGTTTTTGTTTTCGCCGTGAACCTGAAAACTTCTTCGAGTGCATGCAGTCCCGTTGCATCGATCACAGGAACGAGGCGCATGCGTATGATGAGCACCTTCGGCGGGTTTTCGATCACGCGCAGCGATTCCTTGAACTTGTACGCCGCACCGAAGAAGAAAGGTCCCTTGATCTCGAACACTTCCGTTCCGGCGGGAATGCTGTAATTGCCGATCGCACCCGGATCGTCCACTTCTTCTTTTTCCCCGTAACGTGATGCGACATCTACCTTGCTGATCTTCGCCATGCGCTGCATGAACAGGAAAGCGGAAAGCATCATGCCGATCTCGATGGCGATGGTGAGGTCGATGAATACGGTGAGGAAGAACGTGGTGAGCAGGATGAGCACATCGCCGCGCGGACCGCGGAGCATGGAGATGAATGATTTGTATTCGCTCATGTTGAAAGAAACCACGACGAGGATACCTGCAAGACAGGCCATGGGAATAAGCGAAGCCCATTTGCCCACGAAGAGCATGATGATAAGCAGCGTGAGCGAATGCACAATTCCTGCCACCGGCGTGCGTCCTCCGTTCTTGACGTTCGTGGCTGTGCGCGCGATGGCGCCGGTTGCCGGAATGCCGCCGAAGAACGAGGAAAAAATATTCGCGGTTCCCTGCGCGATGAGCTCCATGTTCGAGCGGTGACTGCCGCCGATCATGCCGTCGGCGACGACTGCGGAAAGCAGCGATTCAATTCCCCCGAGCAGCGCGATGGTGAATGCTGGCTGGATGAGCTGGCGGATAACGGAAAGATCGACATGGGGAATGGACGGAAGCGGAAGAGTGGACGGAATGGAACCGAACTTGCTGCCGATGGTGTCTACGGGAATATGGAAAAGCGTGACGGCCGCCGTGGTGATGAGAATGGCGACGAGCGAGCCGGGAATGCGGTGCGTGATCTTCGGAAAAATGAAGGAGACGACGACGGTAAGAACGGCAATGCCGAGCGACCAGAAATTCACCGAGCTGAAATGATGGAAGAAGGCGAGCCATTTGTCGGAAAAATCCGAAGGCACAGCGCCCATGGAAAGTCCGAAGAAATCTTTCACCTGCGAAGAAAAAATGATGAGCGCGATGCCGCTGGTGAAGCCGACGATGAGCGGATGCGGGATGAACTTGATGACAGAACCCAGGCGCGCAACACCCATGATGATGAGCATGACGCCGGCGATGAATGTAGAGATGATGAGTCCTTCGACGCCCAGCTTCTGCACAATGCCGTATACGATGACGATGAACGCACCGGTGGGACCGCCGATCTGCACCCGGCTTCCGCCCATGGCGGAAATGATGAAGCCGGCGACAATGGCGGTGATGAGGCCTTTTTCCGGCGAAACACCGGAAGCGATGCCGAACGCGATGGCGAGCGGAAGCGCCACGATGCCGACAATGATCCCGGAAATGAGGTCTTTCCCGAACTGGGCTTTTGAATAGTCCCGCAACGTGGAAAAAAGCTTCGGGGTGAACATGAACGTCCGTGTATGGGCGCCGGAAGATTCCAGACTTTTCATAACAGGTAAAGCAATAGACGAACGAAATTAGCCAAAAGGGCAGGAGGGGAGAAGATGACTTTCGTCACTTTCTCACCCGCAGGCTGTTGGTAATTAAATGCGGAATCCCCGGGAGGAAATCTTCCGGGGATCCCGCTGTGACGATCCTGTCAGGCAGTGGCCGTTGCCTTCTTTTTGCTTTCGAAATATTTTCCGAGGAGATCGGGCAGCTTTTCGAATGCGGTTGCAAGCGCGCCGTGACCTTTAGCCGCGATAAACTGGATCTGCTCGCCGCGCGTAACGAGGAAGCCGATCGGGGCCATTCCCATGCCTGCACCGCCGCCGGCGCCTTCGCCCTGGTCGCCTTTCTGCGCGGTTCCTTCGCCGCCGCCTGCGCCAACGCCGAGACCGATGCTCATGACGGGTACACAGCTGAATTCGCCGAGCTTGAATTCTTTACCGATAATGGTGTCCGTTTTTACTTCGTCTTTCAGAAATTCTGTGAGCTTCTGAATGGTTTCATCAAGATTTGCTTTCATGGTAAATGTGGATTTGGTTTTTATTTTGGTTTATAGATAGAGCGCCTTCAACACACGGAAAGCGTTGTTCTCGATACGAATGATGATCGTGCTTGCACCCGAAAAATTGATCCGGCTCGGCAG
>DASTSF010000139.1:0-4300 GCA_035760825.1 Bacteroidia bacterium | reverse complement strand
CGGGTCGCCGGGATTGATCGGCTTTTTCTTGTATTCCTGCTTCAGGATGCAGCCGTCGCAGGGATCATCGATCGACCTGAATTCGGCTTTCAGTCCGTAGCTTTCACACACCGCCATTGCCTGGCGCATGGAAAGATCAACCAGCTTCGGCATGGCGATCTCCGGCGCATGCGTGGCTGTCACATAAAGATAAACCTTTCTGCCCTGCTTCACTTTCGCCCCGGGCGCCGGCATCTGGCGAAGAACAAGTCCTTTCTGCAGCTTCGGGTCCCAGATGGAATCGATGATCTCGTAGCTCACGCTTTTGTCGTCGACGAAGGAGTTGAGCTGGTTAATTTTCAGGTTGGTGAAATCGGGCACGACAACAAAGTCACCGTGCCGGGTGTACGACGCCATCCACGCGAAAATGATCCAAAACAGCAGCGGCAGCAGGATCACCGCAATCCCGAGATTGATGAAAAATGCGCGGCTTTTGAAGAATGAAAAAAACTTTTTCATAGAGCGGTCAGGCGGGCTGACTTATTTTACGGTCCCTTCGTGCGAAACCGAAATCCAGGATTTTATCAATGAAATCATACGGCTTGTAATGACTGATCGCGGCCTGGTGAAAAATGCACGTGGCCGGCGTCATGCCGGGAAGAGAATTTACTTCGACGAAGATCACTTCCACTTTTTCCGGGTTGTAAATGCGCACGAAAGCATCGATCCGGGTGTATCCCTGGATATTCAACAGACGCGCCGCAGCCCCGAGGGTTGCCTTCACTTTTGCGGAGATCTGCTGTCTTTCCGCGGGATCGGCAGAATACCTTGCAGGCGTAATGTTCTGCCCCTGCCCGGCGAGGAATTTCTCCTCGAGCGAAAGCACTTCCCCTTCCGATAACGCTTCGGAAGCCTCGAACACCTCGTATTCCACTTCTCCTTTCGCATTGTACCGCGTGAGCATTCCACCGGTGACCTCAAGAAAATGTTTGGCCTCTTTTTTCGAAATGAGCTCTTCCACGAGGAAAACTCTCTTGAGCGGGAATTCTTCCTTCGGTTTTATTTTCAGCAACGATGCGGACGCTGCATCGAGGTCTTCCGCTTTGCGGAAGATCAGCTTTGCAAACGCCTCCAGCTCTTCCTTCGTTTTTATTTTTCGAACGGCGGAGCTGCATCCGTCGTCGACCGGCTTCGCGATGAACGGCCAGTGAATTTTTTCTTCGATGCGGCTGAGTATCTCCGCCTTGTTTCTGTTCCATTCCTCTTCGGAAACGAGCATGTGCTCCGCCACGAGAAACCCGTTCTCTTTCAGTATCTCATTCGTGCGGTACTTGTCGATCGTGATCGCCGAGCTGTCGCTGCCGGACCCGTTATAGGGAAGTCCCACCGCGTCGAGCTGCTGCTGCACGGCACCATCCTCGCCGGGACGTCCGTGCAACGCGATGAAAACCGCATCGGCTTCCTGTGCGAGCTCTTTGAACGTGATCCCGCGCGGAGCCGCCAGCGCATTTGCATCGGAATACATCCCCGTAATGGAACCGCATTCGGAAATAACAGCGCGGATAACCGGATGAACTTTCCAGTGCTCGATCTTTTCACGAATGTCGTCGGCGTTATCTTTCAGCAGGATGTTCACGGGAATAACAAAAAGCCTGAACGATTCCGCGTTTCCCGAAAGGAAAACCGGCACCGGCGTATACTTCGAAGAGGAAGCCAGCTTTTCATACACATTGCGCCCGCTTTCCACCGAAATATGCCGCTCGGAAGAATAGCCCCCGAGAATAACGGCGACACGCGTTTTCTTTTCCACGCGCGAGCGCGACGCATGCATGGCTTCATCCAGCGCAGCAAGAAAACGGTCGTAACGTTTCCCGTTCTTGTCCGCCCTGATGCGCGCGCGGAGCGAAGTGCGAATGATGTAAGTAAGGAACTGCGAAGGATTGAGCCCGATCTCCGCCGCCTGGTGAAAGAAGAACGAAGAAGGCATCATGCCCGAAGTCGTGTTGGGGTCGTTGAGGAATATTTTCCCGTCTTTGGAGATGAAGCCGTCAATCCTTGCATAGACATCGAAACCCAGCGTACGGAAAAGACGTTCGCATTCCCTGCGGATCGCGTCGATCTGCGCATCCGGCAATTCAATGGGCGTGATCTTGCGTGAAAGGCCGGGAAGATACTTGGAACGGTAATCGAACAGCTCCTTGCCTTTACGTATTTCCGTTGGCGGTAACGCTACAGGTTCTCTTCCCTCACCTGTCTCATTCTCGACGACGATGCAGGAAAATTCTTTTCCCTCTATAAAACCTTCAATGAGTATTTCACTTTCCGCATCGAGCGCTTCAAGAAAAACCGGCGATGACGCTGAAGCAAAATGCTTACTTATTTTTTCTGCGAGCGCGTCGGGATGAAAGATCGTTTCCTGCTTTCCGTTCGCGTTCATCACCACCGGCAAACCGATCCCTTCACGGATGTCGGTCAGCACACGGATGAAATTATTCTTTGCATCCGCATCCCTGCCGTTCCATTCTTCCACGGTGATCTCCGCGGTGAAAAAGCTTTTGTTCACCGCGTCCCGGAATCCGCCGAAAGATGCGTTCTGCAAAATGGAAATACCAATGGAAGAACCCTGCGTGGCGGATTTCACCACGAGCGGAAACCCGACGGTCTTTTCCGCTTTTTTGAAAACAGCTTCCTGCTGTCCGCCGAACCATTCGCCCCGGCTTACGGAAAAAAAAGCGGGCGTGCTGAAGCCGGCATCCGACATCAGCTTTTTCTGCACGATCTTATCAATGCCGATGGCAGAAGGAAGAATGCCGCTGCCCGAATAAGGAATGCCGAGGTATTCAAAAAATCCCTGGATGCGGCCGTCCTCGCCGAAAGGTCCGTGCAGGCAGAGGAACGCAAAATCGAACAGGGTTTTCAGTTCGCGGGGCTGAATATGTTTTCCCAGCGCTGCGATCATTTTTTCAATTTCCGCCGGGGACGGTTCCAGCGATTCCGCGTACACCTGGAAATCGCCGGGTGAATGCGGCACGACATCCACGGGCGGGTAAAAATCGCGGATGCTTCCTTTGTAAATGAATTCCCAGTTCAGCAGGATGAAATTCCCGAAGCTGTCCACAAAAACGGGCACAGGCTCGAACAGGTCTTTATCCAGGTTATCGTATACCGTTCTCCCGCCGGCAAACGAGATCTCACGCTCTCTCGACATGCCGCCGAATACAATTCCAACGCGGATTTTCATAGGTAACAAAGATAGGCTTTTGGGGTAGCCTGCCGGTCGGGCAGAACGCGGGTTTTCAATAGGTGTTGTTAAAAACATTCCCGGCGTAAAGAAATGCGGGAAATCTGCCGTGTCACTGACCGGGCAACGTTTTCAGCCAGCCGAGGAAAGCGGCAAATGCTTTCGCGCGGTGACTGTTCCTGTTCTTTTCCGCGAGCTCCATTTCGGCAAATGTGCGGTCCGAATTTCCAGGGATAAACAGCGGATCATAACCGAAGCCGTTGCTTCCGCGCGGAGAATGCGCGATCCGGCCTTCGACCACTCCTTCGAAGAGCTTCCCGTTCTTCCCGTCGTAAAAAGCGATAACGGTGCGGAAACGCGCTTCGCGCCCGGCAACATTTTCCATTTCACGGAGCAGTTTTTCATTGTTGGCGGACGGATCTTTTTTTTCACCCGCATAACGTGCGGAAAAAACACCCGGTTTTCCACCGAGCGCCCGCACCTCGAGCCCGCTGTCATCGGCAAACGAAGGCAGCCCGGTGATGCGGAAAGCTTCTTTCGCCTTGTGCATGGCATTTTCCGCGAACGTGAAATACGGCTCCGCGATATCCGTTTCACTTGTGAAAGCGGCAAGACTTTCTGCACGGAAATCAACTGGCAAAAGCGAATTGATCTCCCTGAGCTTTCCTTCATTCCCTGATGCAAAAACCAAAACCATAATTCTGTAACCTTCCTTTGAAATTAAGTTGCTAATTTGGTCATCTATGCCCGGGGCAAATTTACCAAACACAGGGAAGATCGAGCTGATGATCGTGGGTGCGCAGAAAGCGGGAACAACGTCGCTCAAGTTTTATCTCGGGGAACATCCCCGCATACAGTCGCATCTTCATAAGGAATTCGCCTATTTCACGGATATTTCCGAATACGGCGACGGGATGAACGCTGCGTGGAAAAAATATTTCGGGAAGATCGATCCGGAAAAACACATTGTCGTGAAAAACGCCGGCATCTATGCGAACGAGAACGGGCTGAAGCTGCTCAGCAGGCACAACCCCGACTGCCGCATCGCCATCGTGCTGCGCAACCCGGTAGACCGCACCT
>DASTSF010000138.1:0-12510 GCA_035760825.1 Bacteroidia bacterium | reverse complement strand
GTCAGCTTGTCCTTGATCTTCGAGAAGGCATCGATCGTGTAGTTCACATCTTCGATCGAATGCGTTGCCGTGGGAATCAGGCGGAGGATGATCTGGCCTTTCGGGATCACGGGATAAACGACCATGGAGCAGAAGATGTTGAAGTTCTCGCGCAGGTCGAGGATGAGGTTCGTCGCTTCGGGAATGGAACCGCTGAGGTAAACCGGCGTGACCGGGGAATTCGTCGTGCCGATGTTGAAGCCGTTCGCTTTGAGACCCGACTGCAGCGCATTCGTGATCTTCCAGAGATTCTCACGGAATTCCTTATGCGTGTTCATCAGCTCGAGACGCTTGAGCGCGCCGATCACGAGCGGGAGCGGGAGTGATTTTGCGAAGATCTGCGAACGCATATTGTAGCGCAGGTATTCGACGATGTCCTCTGTTGAAGAAATAAATCCGCCGATGAGAGCGAACGATTTCGCAAACGTGCCGAAGTAAATATCGATGCCGTCCTGGCAACCCTGCTCTTCTCCCGTACCGCCGCCATTGGGGCCCATCGTTCCGCATCCGTGCGCATCGTCGACGAAAAGGCGGAAATTGAATTTCTTTTTCAGCGCCACGATCTCTTTCAGCTTGCCCTGGTTCCCGCTCATTCCGAAAACGCCTTCGGTAAGAACGAGGATGGCGCCGTTTGTTTCCGCCACCATTTTCGTTGCGCGCTCCAGCTGCTTTTCAAGCGAAGCGATATCATTATGCGGGTAAACGAAACGTTTTCCCATGTGCAGGCGAACGCCGTCAATGATGCACGCATGCGATTCTGCGTCGTAAACGATCACATCGTGGCGGTCGACAAGGCAGTCAATGGCAGAAACCATCGCCTGGTACCCGAAGTTGCAGAGGATCGTATCTTCTTTTTTGGTCAATGCCGAAAGACCTTCTTCGAGCTGCTCATGAAAATTGGAATTTCCCGACATCATGCGCGCGCCCATCGGTGCGGCGAAACCGTATTTCGCTGCCGCCTCTGCATCTGTTTTGCGCACTTCGGGGTGATTGGCCAGGCCGAGATAATTATTCAGGCTCCAGACCAGCCTTTCCTTTCCGCGGAACATCATCCGTGGACCGATATCGCCTTCCAGCTTTGGAAAAGTGAAATAACCGTGTGATTCCTTGGCGTGCTTGCCCAGCGGACCGCGGTTCTCGCGGATCTTGTCGAAAAGGTCTTTCATAGTTAAGGATTGGTTATGGATTGAAGACACAAAGGTAAAAGAAAGCCGTGTTTGATCAACCACCCGGACTGACGAAGGTCAGCCCGGCGCCTGCTGTCCGTCATGCGAACTGACCCGGTGGCGCTGATATTTTTGACAAACAAAATTCCTGCGTCATGAAAAAAAGTAAACTTATCGCGATCGCCATTTTCCTGTTCACATTCCTGGTTCCTTTCCGTATGCTGGTATTCAGGGATGACGTCATTGATAACATGGGTGATATATTTCTTCTTCTCGCCGTAGTGGCCGGTTTTTTTATCGGGTTCGGGATCGGAACAAACGAGCCTTTCGACCGGAAAACATCCACTCTTACAGCTTCCGCAGAAGAAATCCGAAACGGGCAGCAGAAAGCTGCCTGATAAACAACCTCCCTGTGAGGTGTTGGGTACCCGCCTGCGTCCGGCACGAGCGGGTACTTTTTTATTTCAGCACGGCATAATCACCGAGTGCGGGTATCTGCACGTTTGCAAATCCTTCTTTTTCCAGCGTTGTACGGAAATGCTGCTGCACCTCCGGCTCTCCGTGGACGAGGAACAGCGTTTTCACTTTTTTACTGTCCTGGCAACCGAGAAACCGCAGGATCTCTTTATAGTCGGCGTGCGCGCTGTAGGAATGGAGCGCGATCACTTCGGCTTTCACCTCGTGCATTTCACCGAAAATCCTGACTTTCTTATCGCCGTTCAGCAGGTCGGCGCCGAGCGTGTTGGGCGCACAATAACCGGCCATAAGGATCGTGGTGGATTTCTTCCCGATATTGTTGCGCACGTGGTGCTTGATACGGCCCGCATCGAGCATGCCGGATGCGGATATGATAATGCAAGGTTCATCTGAAAAATTCAGCGCCTTCGATTCATTAACGTCTTGAATGTATTTCAGTCCGCGGAAACCGAACGGGTCCGGGTCTTTTTCCATGAACGTTTTTATTTCCGCATTGAAACATTCCGGGTGATGACGCATGATCTCCGTTGCGTCAACGGAAAGCGGGCTGTCGACGTAAACCGGTATCCTCGGAAGTAATCCGTTAGACTGCATACGGTCGAGCGTATACACGATCTCCTGTGTGCGGCCCAGGGAAAACGCGGGAATAAGCAGCTTGCCCTTTTTTTCGATGCAGGTATGACGCACCGCGTTCATCAAAAGGAGCGCTGCGTCTTCCGTCGCTTCATGCAGGCGGTCGCCGTAGGTCGATTCGCAGAGAATGTAATCCGCCTGCGGAAAAGGCTGCGGTTCTTTCAAAATAAGATCGTGAAAGCGCCCGATGTCGCCGGTGAACGTAACGTGGATGATGGAATCATCCTGTTTCAGCTCGAGACTTACTGCCGCGCTTCCGAGTATGTGCCCGGCGTCCGTGAACCTGAATTTCAGACCCGGGACGATCTCCGTCAGCTGTTCGTACCCAACGGTTTGGAAACGCGTCATGGTTTCTTTCACGTCCTCCGGGGTGTAAGCCGGTTCCAGCGGCGGTTTCCCTTTCGCCTTTCTTCTTTGGTTCCTGAATTCGGTATCGCTTACCTGGATATGCGCGCTGTCGGCCAGCATCACTTCGCACAGGTCGCGAGTGGCCGCAGTGGAATATATTTTTCCGCGAAAGCCGAGCTTCACCAGCCGCGGAAGACTGCCGCTGTGATCGATGTGCGCATGACTGAGGATGACAAAATCCACCGAGGTCGGATCAAAACCGAATTCGAGATTCCGGTCTGCCTTGATGGAAATTTTATCCTGGAACATCCCGCAGTCGAGCAGGAATTTTGTCCTTCCGTATCCGAAGAGGTGACGGCTGCCGGTGACTGTCTGCGCTGCCCCCATGAAATGTATTCCCGTTTCAGGCATAATGCTGTATTTAATTGCCGAAGCTAAAGTTTTATCGCGGTCGAAAAATGATAAAAGAAAAAAGGGGCCCGAAGGCCCCGCAACCAAAAACCAAAGCGCATGGCCCCGGAATTTATTTTTTTGATCCGCCGAGCAGCAGTATGTCGCTCGCGATGATCTCCGTGATGGATTTTTTGTTGCCTTCCTTGTCTGTCCATGAGCGGTTGATAAGGCGGCCGGAAATCGCCACCTGCTTCCCTTTGTGCATGTATTTTTCTGCGATGCCGGCAAGACCGTCCCACGCCACGACAGTAAACCACTGCGTGTTCTCCGTTTTTTTACCGGAACGGTCGAGGAAAGATTCCTGGCAGGCAATTGAGAAACGCGCCATTTTTTTCCCGTTTTCGAGTTCTTTGATGTCCGGATTCTGACCGAGGTTGCCTACGAGCTGCACGTTGTTGCGGATGATGTTCATGATAATAAGTGATTAATGATTAGTGATAAGTAATACCTGGTTACGGATTGAATAATTAAAATGATCAAGAAATAAAATGCGAAGGAGAGGGAAGGCGGCGCGAACCGGCACCCGGAAGAATTCTCCCAGGCAAGCCTGCCGCTGCCCGGAATACCCGGACCTCGTCACCGCGATTTACGAGGCGCGGCGCATTACGCCGATCCTGCCGCTGTCGAGCAGCACGAGGTTGGTGGCGACGATCTCGCTCTTCGTGCGGGCATTTCCTTTTTTATCCATCCACACACGTTCAACTACATGGCCGGTGATGAGCACACGTTTCCCTTTGCGCAGGAAGCGCCCGGCCATTTCTGCCACGCTTCCCCATGAAACAACGGGAAGCCATTTCATCTTTGCATGGGGATCGTTCCCGTTGCGGTCAAGGCACGCCACCGTAAAACGCGCCATGCGCCGGTTGCCTGTTACTGTTTTTACTGTGGGATTGGACCCGAGGTTCACAACCATCTTCACACCGTTCTGTTTGTTCTGCATTTTCATAAATAAAAGTTTTAAAGGTTAAACTGATCGAATTGTACTTGCGCTTGCATATTTGCGTCGGGAGTAATGCTCCTTCTGCATATGATCCTGATTTTCTGTTGTTGTGAAAGAACGACGGTGCAAAGGTGTGGCGGCCTCATTCCGTCAGCCGGTTAACAACCGTTTATTTCCGGAAATAATCGCTTTTAGTCGTTTAAAAACGAATATGTACCTGGGAATCAGGTTAAATCAAAATTCAAATTTCTGCGATGAACTAATGGTAAATTTGCTTCCGATCATGATCATCACCTTTCTCGGAACCGGAACCTCGCAGGGCGTGCCGCTTATCGGCTGCCGGTGCGCCACGTGCACATCACCTGACCCGCGGGACAAGCGCCTGCGGACCGCTGTTATGGTGGAGACGCAGGGAAAAACGCTGGTGATCGACACGGGACCGGATTTCCGGCAGCAGATGCTGCGGGAAAACGTGGAAAAGCTCGATGCCGTCCTGCTCACGCATGAGCACAAGGATCACCTGGCCGGACTCGATGAAGTGCGGGCGTTTAATTTCCTGCAGAAGAAAAGCATGCCCGTGTATGCAACGCAACGCGTGCAGGAAGCGATACGGCGCGAATTCGCCTACATTTTTGAAACGCCGCAATATCCGGGTATACCGAAGATCGATCTGCACACCATTTCGGCGCACCCGTTCGAAGCGGAAGGCGTCCCGGTGGAAGGGATCGAGGTGATGCATCACCAGCTTCCCGTTCTCGGTTTCCGGATCGGCGGGTTTGTGTACATCACGGATGCAAATTTTATTTCTCCCGCTGAAAAAGAAAAGATCAGGGGCTGTGAGCTGCTGGTGCTGAATGCGCTCCGGCACGAAAAACATATTTCGCATTTCACACTCGCCGAAGCGATCGCCATGGTCAGGGAGCTGAAACCCCGGCGCGCCTTATTTACGCACATCAGCCACCAGATGGGCAGGCACGCTGACATACAGCAAGAGCTTCCCGAAGGAATTTCGATCGCGTTTGACGGACAAAAGGCAGAACTGCCCGAATAAAAAAGCCGGCCATCCGGGCCGGCTTTGCATTTTCCTCTTTTACTTCTTAAAGAACTTTCGCGAGAAATTCATTCAGCTCGTGACGGATCCCGTTGAAAATTTTCTCAAAGCTTTCCATCGTTTCCCTCAGCTTCGGATGATCGTGAACCTTCCGGTGATCGGAAGCAACCGGGTTCTCGTCGATACGGTGCTCGAGATAATTTTCATGATCCTTGATCGCATGACGGAATTCGTCAATGTTGTTCCGCTGAACAATGATCTGGTTCTGGAAGTGTTCGATCTTCGCCAGGATATCCTTGCCGGTATTTTTTGCTGCCACGTTCTGGATGCGTTCACGCATCATGATCAGCTCGTCGTTATAAAAATCCAGCTTGTTCAGCCATTCGGTGTGCTCAGCGTGGAGCTCGGAGATAGGTTTTGTGTCCATAAACGCGGGTGTTTTTTTAGTTGTACAAAGATGCAGGCCGTTCTTTCTGCAAATTATGACACAGGCCGCACATACCGGGTGATTTTGCTCATTTTACGCGGCCTTTTTGTTCGCCGGAAATGCAATAAGCCCGTGATTTCCCCGTTAATGGCCTTGTTGTTATCTTTGGCTTTCACCTGGATGAAGAAACTGCTCGTTTTATTCCTCGTATTTTCCGGATATGCTTCGCTTCCTGCACAGATCGGCGGCAGCGCTGCTTTTCCTTCACTCAACCTGGCGCTTTCTGCGCGCGCAGCTTCACTTGGTGGCAGAGCGATCGCTATCAAGGACAATGACCTGAACCTGGCGACGTGGAACCCGTCACTGCTTTCACCGGAAATGACGAGCCAGTTCGCGTTCAGCTACACCAATTACCTTACCGACATTCAATACGGCTATGCCGGTTTCGCCTGGAACTTTAAAAATATCGGCACGTTCGATCTTTTCGCCACGCGCATCGACTATGGCACTTTCCGGGAAACGGACAACACGGGCGCCGATATCGGGACATTCAAAGCCGGCGAATATGGTTTCAATCTCGGGTATTCGCGCGCCATCGACAGCAATTTCACGATCGGCGCCAACCTGAAATTCATCCAGAGCAATCTTTACCTCTGGAAAGCAAGCGGCATCGCCGCCGATATTGCCGCCACGTACAAGATCCCGCACCACAGCTTCACGGCCTCTTTCCTGATGAGGAACATCGGCCGGATGATCTCATCGTATACGCCGGGCGACCGTGAGAAGCTTCCTTTTGAAGCGGACGCGGGTTTTTCATTCAAGCCCGTTCACATGCCGTTCCGTTTTTCATTTTCGTTCCAGCAGTTGCAGCAATGGGATCTTACCTACAGCGATCCGAACAATCCTCCGCTTACCGTAGATCCGCTCACCGGCGATTCCATTAAGACAAGCAAGTTCCGCACGTTCGGCGACAAGCTGATGCGTCACGTGGTGGTGGGAGGAGAATTGCTCATCGGCAAACCGGTTTCCATCCGTTTCGGATATGATTACATGCGCCGGAAAGAGCTTGCCATCGACACGCGCAAAGGCGCCAGCGGATTCACGTTCGGCATCGGCATCCACGTTTACAAGTTCAACCTCAGCTACGCGTTCGTTCCGTATCACCTTGCCGGGGGAACAAGCACATTCACACTCACCACGACGCTTTCGGAGTTCTATTCGAAAAAGTAGCGCATTTGCATTCCGGCTTGTCTGCTGTTTCTCCTACTTTTGAAGAAACAACATGCATTATGTGGACCGAAGCCAATCATACTCTTTCCCGCAGTTTCGTCTTCCATGATTTCCGCGAAGCCTTCGCCTTCATGGCCCTCGTCGCTTTTTCGGCGGAGAAGATGAACCATCATCCCGACTGGCGCAATGCGTGGAACAAGGTGGATATCCATCTTTCAACGCACGATGCCGGGAACAAGGTCACTGAAAAGGATCGTTTGCTCGCAGCGGAAATCGATAAGATCTATGAACGCTTTGCTGCGTAAGATCCCGTTGCTGCTTTTTTTGTCCGTGCTTTTTCTGCAGGGAACGCCTCCTTATGATCTGCAGAAAGAAGTTGATCGCCTGAACGGCGACACTGTTATGAAGCACGGGGAGTGGGGGCTTTTCGCCCTGGCGCAGGACAGCGGGAACGTGATCGCGGAAAACAACGCCGATCTCAGCCTCATGCCCGCGAGCACGATGAAGATCCTCACCACCGGCGCTGCGCTCGGACTTCTCGGCCCGGATTTTCAATACGAAACGACGATCGGATACGACGGGACGTTCGACAAGACCAGCGGAACTATCAATGGAAACCTGTACATCCAGGGAGCCGGTGACCCGACACTCGAATCGAAATATTTCCGGAGAAGCGACAGCGCTACCGCCTTCAGCAGCATTGCTGAGCGCCTGGTTTCCTCAGGCGTGAAAATAATAACCGGGGATATTATCGGTGATGCGTCCTGCTTCAGCGACAATGCGCTGCCCGACGGGTGGACCTGGGGCGACCTCGGCCAGTATTACGGCGCCGGCACCAGCGGGCTTGATTACCGCGATAATTCAGTGACGCTGCATTTCAATTCACAGGGAAAAGACACCTGCACCATCGACAGCGTGACGCCTTTCCCGGAGAACGTGCGTTACCGTTCTTTTGTAACCGCGGACGGGAAGAAAGACGAAGCATTTGTTTACGGCACACCTTTCGGAAATGATTTTTCCGTTTACGGAACTATTCCCGCGGGGAAAAAAAATTACGAAGTCGATGCCTCCGATCCCGATCCCGCATTGCTCTGCGCGCATGATGTGCTGCATCAACTGCAGGGCGCCGGCATTACGGTGAACGGAAAATGCACTTCATCCGGAAGGATATTCCGCGATGGAAAGAAAATGCCTTCGGCAAAACGCACGGTTCTTTTTTCTTTGCTTTCGCCACCGCTTTCGGAGATCGTTCACATGACGAACCTGCACAGCGATAATGTGTACGCGGAGCAACTGTTGCGGACGCTCGGTTACCGGAAAGGCAAAAGCGGTTCGACCGAAGACGGGATCGACGTCGTGCTGGATTTCTGGCGTTCGAAAGGATTGGACACGGACGGCCTGCACATGACGGATGGAAGCGGGCTCTCGCGTTCCAATCTCATCACCACGAAACAACAGGCCAGTGTGCTGCGCATCATTTCACAGTCGCCGTGGTATGATGTTTTCTACCGTTCTCTTCCCGTGGCGGGAAAAAGCGGATCGCTTGCCGGGCTCTGCAAAGGAACATTCGCTGAAAATAACATGCATGCAAAAAGCGGTTACATCGACCGGGCAAGAGGATACGCGGGATTCGTGAAAACACGCAGCGGTAAAACGATCTGCTTCTCGCTGCTGGCGAACAATTATACCTGCCCTGCTTCTGAAATGAAAAAAAGGCTGGAAAGAATTCTCGTGGCGCTCGCCGAATACGGCGGGTGATTATTTCTGCAGCTTCCCGTTGCTCCAGTTCTCGGTCTTCGTCACGTTTCCGTTCGCGTCGTAATAGGTCCATTCACCGGTCTTGCGCGGCATGAATATTTTCTGTCCCGGCGGAACATCCTGGAACTGTCCTTTCACGGAAACTTTTCCGTTCTCGTCGTACTCGGTATAAGGCCCGGAATAACCGAAAATGAACCAGCTGTATTCCGCTTTTACTTTCCCGTTGCAATAATATTTTTTCACCGGCAGCGGAGTAGGGGAGCTCGGGTTGAAATCGACGATGAGCTGGCCGTTTTCACACCACTGTGCATCACGAACGATCATGCCGTCTTTGGTCCAGCACTTGACCGCCTGCTTTTTTCCGTCGGGAAAGTAATCCGTTTCAATGACGGAATCGTTGCGCTCGATGCGCTCGGACCGAAGCGTGTAAGGTTTTTCATACCAGGATTTCCCGGTAGGCAGGTTCGCATTCAGCACGCCGGAATAATTCCATATCTCGCTCGCTTCCCCGTCGCGGAACCAGCTTTTCCACGTCCCGGTTTTCGCCCCGTCTTTATCATAATGGCATTCCGCTTTCATTTTCGTGAACTGGAAATCGTAATAGATATTCCAGTCGCCTTTCCTGAATTGCGGTTTGACAGCGTATGTCGTATCCTTTTTGCCCGGGATCATATCGACGAGCGTTGTATCGTGGTAACAGACCTGGTTCACATCGCTCTGTGCATGGGCGTAAAGCGCCGGGAAAACAAGAAGGAGGAGGATTGCTTTTTTCATTGTTAAACTGGAACTGCACATCTCATGCCAGAGTGGCGAGCATGGATTTCCGGATGGACGCAAATTCGTCGGCCCTGAGCGAAGCGCCGCCGATAAGTCCGCCGTCGACGTCTGCGCACGCGAAGAGAGAAGCGGCATTCCCGGCATTGCAGCTCCCGCCGTAAAGAACAGGAACAGCTGCCGCGATCTCCTTCCCGGAATTTTTTTCCACGCAGGCGCGGATGAATGCGTGCATTTCCTGCGCCTGGGCAGGCGTGGCGTTAACGCCGGTACCGATCGCCCATACCGGTTCATAAGCAATGACGATCTTTTTCATCGCTTCTTTTCCGCAGGGAAAAAGCCCGTTTTCCAGCTGTGCCGCGATCGTTTCAAAATGTTTTTTGCTTTCCCGTTCCGCAAGTGTTTCGCCTATGCAGAAAACCGGGACAAGCGAATGCTCCAGCGTGAGCATTGTTTTTTTCAGCAGCGTTGCGTCGTTTTCGCCGAAATAATTTCTCCGTTCACTGTGCCCGATGATCACGTGTGTCGCTCCGCAGGAAGCGATCATGGAGGCTGAAACCTCTCCTGTATACGCACCTGCATTTTCCTGGTGGCAGTTTTGCGCGGCAATGTGGAGTCCGGGAATATCTTCCGCCAGCTTCGCTGTTTCGGCGAGGAAAGGAAAAGGAGGAGCGATCAGCGTAAGCAGGCCGGGATGAGAAGCCCCTTTCACTGCATCACGCACACCGGCCGCAAGCGTCAGCGCTTCCGCGTACGTTTTGTTCATTTTCCAGTTACCGGCGATGATCTTTGTTCTCATAAAAAGGAAATCTACGGCAAAAAAAGGTGGAGAGAAAGCCTACTGCAGCCTTACCCTCGGGTCGAGGAAAGCATACATGACGTCGACAAGAATATTCGTGATCACGAAGCAGGTGGAGAAAATGAGCGTGCTTCCCATGACGACGGGAAGATCATAATAGAAAAGAGCTTCCACGACGGCGTTGCCGATCCCTTTGTAATCGAAAACCGCTTCCACGAAAGCGGCTCCGGCCATGAGGCCCGCGAACCATCCGGAAATCGCGGTGATCACCGGGTTCAGCGCGTTCTTCAGCGCGTGCTTCGTCACCACTTTTAGTTTTCCGAGACCTTTTGCACGCGCGGTGCGGATATAATCCATCGAAAGAACATCGAGCATGGAATTGCGCGTCAGCTGAACGACGAGGGCCAGCGGACGTATCCCCAGCGTGAACGCAGGAAGGATAAGGTTTTTGAGCACGAGCTCTTCCTGCCCTGTGTAAACATTCAGCGGGAAAAGCGTACCGATGTTATTGAGCCCCGTGTAATCTTTCCATAAATAACCGAACAGCCAGGAAATGATAAGCGCAAAAAAGAAAGATGGTCCTGCCATCCCGAGCGTTGAAACGACGGCGACAAGCCGGTCCCAGAACGAATTTTTATACAACGCCGAAAGAACGCCGAAACCGATGCCGACGATGGAGGCGAAGATGATCGAGGTTAACGCGAGCACCACCGTTTCCGGGAGCGTGTTCTTGATGATCTCCCACACCGGCCGCTGCGACATGTACGAGCGCCGGAGATACGGAGCTTTCAGGAATATTTTTTTCGTTCCTCCCGCGCTGAAAAGAGCGATCGGTTCACCGTACTTGCGCGAATCGAGGAAATAGCGGCTGGTGGAATCCTTCACGTCATGGACGGAGATGAACGAAAGGTCATTGAGAAAAAGCAGGTATTGCTTGTAAAGCGGGAGATCGAGGTTGAGATCCTGCCGGATGATCTGCAGTGATTTTTCATCGGAATGCTGTCCCATGCGCATGCGCGCAGGATCGCCGGGAAGCACGTTGAACAGGAAGAACACGGTCGTGATCACCCCGAACAAAACGAGGAACCCGTACAGTATCCGTTTGATGATGAACTTTCCCACCGCTTACTTCGCTCCTCCGTATTTCGCCATGACATCGCCGTAAGCCGGAAAGTCGTTGATGTGCCACATGGCAGTGACGGTTCCGTCTTTCAGCATTACCAGCCCGGGGTTGGAGCGGATGACTGTTTTGAGCGCTGTTCCGTCTACCGTCAGCATGGGGAACTTAGCTCCTGTTTTCTTCCTGAATTGATCCACCTGGTCGCCGCTGCCGTTCGAAAGCCCGTTGAAAACAACATTGTTCTTCGCACATTCGGAATAAAAGCGGTTGACCACTGCGCTGTCGGATGTTTCCGTTTTGTCGATGTCGTACATGACGAGGAAAAACTGGATGCCTTTCATCTGCAGCAGCGAATCGGTAAGGTCGTTGCCATCCGCATCGGAAAGAATAAAATCCATCACGGTCGCGCCACAATTGCCCGTTCGCACTTTGCGATCGTCACGGCAGAAAAATTGCCAGATCGTATCCTCGGGAATCGAATCGAGCGAATGGAAATGCATCATGGCGCCGGTCCGCTGGTTCTGGTAATAATAAACAGAATACGTCGAATCCGTTACACATCCCGTTGTCTTCGGATCTTTCGAATGCGAAGCCGTCCACAGGTTCGTTCCTATCGCGTACGGGCGGAAATCGATCACCGGGAGGTGGCGCCACGTATACACCGGGAAAGCGAATGAAGCAAAAAGACCGATGCCGGCAATGCCCGCGATAAGGATGCTGTTTTTGAACAGCGGTGAAATGTTCTTTTCACCCACAAAAAGAACTGCAATGAGAATAAGAAGGATCAGGTCTTTCCAGAACGATTCCCACGGTGTGAGCTTGATCGCGTCGCCGAAACAGCCGCAGCTGGTCACTTTATTGCAGCACGCGCTGTAAAATGTGAGGAACGCAAAGAAAACGATCATGGCCAGGAGCAGGAACAGCGTCCACCGCACTTTTATCCCGAGCAGGAGGAAAAGGCCGACACCCATCTCAAATGCACAGATGAAAATGGCAAGGAACAGCGAATGCTCGCCGAACCAGTCCCACAAAGGTTTGAGAACACTTACCGAAGGTTTTTTCGGAGCTTCGGTCGTGGCTGATACGCCGGCGTCTTTCTCGCAGGGAATACCGCTCATGGATTTCTGCGGAAGCTTCATGTCGCAGCTGAAGCCCTGCCCGAACACTTCGAAATATTCTTCGAGCTTGTAGCTGAAACCGGAAGGGTCGTTCGCTTTGATGAAACCGGAAAAGATGAAAAGTCCGCCGACCGCAATGCGCGTGATGTGCGTCAGCCATTTGAATTTCCCGAATAC
>DASTSF010000137.1:0-3239 GCA_035760825.1 Bacteroidia bacterium | reverse complement strand
AGAGTTCGCCGTGAAAGTGATCAAGGAAGGAGCGGACGACTACATCCTGAAAAATAACATGATGCGCCTGCCCTCGGCCATCGACAACGCGATCAAGAAAAAGAAAGCCGAGCGGGAACGCGAGCAGACACTGGCGCAGCTGCTGCTTACCAACAACGAGCTGAACACGTTCGTCTACAAAGCCACGCACGACCTGCGCGGCCCGCTTACGTCCATCATGGGGCTCACCAACCTCGCACAGCGGGAAGAAGATGATTCACGGCTGAGAGCGTACGTGAAGATGATCGGGGAGACGACGGAGAAGCTGGACGAGGTGCTGCTTTCGCTCATTGAAACGATGGCGATCAAGAACGCGCAGCTCACGAAGGAAGAGATCAACCTCCCCAGGCTCATTCCCGACATTCTCAAGAACCTGCGTTTCGTACAGGGCTTCGACCGTGTGCGTTTCAACCTGAACATATCGATGACCAGCGCGTTCATTTCGGATAAGCGCATCCTGAATTCCGTTCTCCAGAACCTGATCGAGAACAGCATCCGATACCAGGATCATTCGAAGGCGATCTCCGAAGTGAATATTTCCATCGCCGATCACAAGGACGGTGCGATGTTCGAAGTGGCCGACAACGGCATCGGCATCAGCGAGAACATCCAGGAAAAGATCTTCGACATGTTCTACCGCGGTCACACGGGTTCCAAGGGTTCCGGCCTCGGGCTTTACATTCTCAAGAACGGCGTGCAGCGCCTCGGCGGAAAGTTCGAGCTGAAAAGCAAACCCGGTTTCGGGACTTCGTTCTGCATTTTCCTGCCTTCGCTTCAGCGGGAAGACGCTACCGTGCTGCCCTGATTTTTTTGGAACACCTGCGGAAATTCCATAGCCCCGATGCCCGCAAATGCCGTGCATGGCGGGGCAGCGGGAACAAAGGGAATTCAATGCTGCGCAGCGGCCGCTCCTCCCGGAATTCATCCCTTATTTACTGTTGAAAATCTTTTTGCAAATACCTTCTTTTAGGTACCTTTGTACGGTATTTGGATTTAGTCTAAATAAGGGCTTGTCCATAAAACACTGAAAAACAATGATTACCATAACAGAGAGTGCAAAAGAGCATGCGATCTCCCTGATCAGGGCCGAAAACCGGCCGGGGGATACGTTCATTCGTGTGGGTGTTGACAGCGGCGGATGCTCGGGTCTTTCGTACAAACTCGAATTCGACAACCAGGTATTGCCTACCGACCAGGTTTTCGAGGACAAGGGGATCCGCATCGTGGTCGATCGCAAAAGTTTTCTTTACCTCGTGGGAACGGAGCTGGATTATACGGGCGGGCTCAACGGAAAAGGATTCGTGTTTAAAAACCCGAATGCGTCGCGCACGTGTGGCTGCGGGGAAAGTTTTTCCGTTTAGGATTCAATGTTCAATGCCGGTGAACAGTGACGTTGAACATTAAACATTGAATGATTTATGAGCGACAAAAATCAAATACTCGAGGAGCACATTTCATCGGATTACAAATACGGTTTTGTTTCCGACATCGATACTGAATTTGCGCCGAAGGGGCTGAACGAGGAGATCGTCCGTTTCATTTCGAAAAAGAAAGAAGAGCCGGAATGGCTGCTCGAATTCCGCCTGAAGGCGTTCCGCCACTGGCTGACGATGGAAGAGCCGAAGCACTGGGCGCACCTCTCCTATCCCACGATCGATTTCCAGGACATCAGCTATTATGCCGCACCGAAGAAAAAAACGGTGGTCGGCAGCCTGGAAGAAGTGGATCCGGAGCTGCTGAAAACATTCGAGAAGCTCGGCATTTCGCTCGAGGAGCAGAAACGCCTCGTCGGTGTGGAATCGAAGATCGCCGTTGACGCGGTGATCGATTCCGTTTCCGTGAAAACAACGTTCCGGGAAACGCTGGCGGAAAAAGGAATTATTTTCTGCTCGTTCAGCGAAGCGGTGAAGGACTATCCCGACCTCGTGAAAAAATACATGGGTTCGGTCGTTCCCTACACGGATAATTTTTACGCGGCGCTCAACTCGGCTGTTTTCAGCGACGGGTCGTTCTGCTACATCCCGAAAGGCGTGCGCTGCCCGATGGAGCTGAGCACGTCTTTCCGCATCAATTCCGCCGGAACGGGCCAGTTCGAACGCACGCTCATCGTCGCCGACGAAGGCGCGTACGTCAGCTACCTCGAAGGGTGCACGGCCCCGCAGCGCGATGAGAACCAGCTGCACGCGGCCGTGGTGGAGATCATCGCGGAAAAAGACGGCGAAGTAAAATATTCCACTGTGCAGAACTGGTATCCCGGCGACAAGAACGGGAAAGGCGGCATCTACAATTTCGTCACCAAGCGCGGCATCTGCAAAGGCGATAATTCACGCATCTCGTGGACGCAGGTGGAAACCGGTTCCGCCATTACGTGGAAATATCCTTCGGTGATCCTGAAAGGGAATAATTCCGTGGGTGAATTTTATTCCGTGGCCGTGACGAACAACTACCAGCAGGCGGACACGGGAACGAAGATGACGCACATCGGGAAGAACACGCGGAGCACGATCATCTCGAAAGGGATCTCCGCCGGGAAAAGCAACAACAGCTACCGCGGGCTCGTGCGCATCTCGAAGGGCGCAAAGAACGCGCGCAACTTTTCACAGTGCGATTCGCTGCTCATGGGCGACAAGTGCGGCGCGCATACATTTCCCTACATCGAGATCCACGACAAGAGCGCGGTCGTCGAGCATGAAGCCACTACATCGAAGATCGGCGAAGACCAGATCTTCTACTGCAACCAGCGCGGCATCGATACGGAAAAAGCGATCGGGCTTATCGTGAACGGCTATTGCCGGGAAGTATTGAACCAGCTGCCGATGGAGTTCGCGGTGGAAGCGCAGAAATTACTTTCTGTTTCGCTGGAGGGGAGTGTCGGGTAAAAGTTTAAAGTTTCTCGTTTCCGGTTATGAGTACGATAAAGCGATTTGAGGATATTCTGGCATGGCAGCGTTCATGTGCTCTTGCTGACAGCATCTACCGTATATCTTCGTCACAAAGCCGGCGGCAGCTCCTTTCATGAACCTGAAGAGATTTATTTCACAGAAAACAACACAACTTCGCAGACCTTCCGACTTTAAAACCTACCAACCATAAACTGCAACGCAATTAAATGATCTCCATAAAAAATCTCCACGCCTCCGTTGAAGGAAAAGAAATCCTGCGCGGTGTGAACCTTGAAGTGAAAGACGGCGAAGTGCACG
>DASTSF010000136.1:0-8832 GCA_035760825.1 Bacteroidia bacterium | reverse complement strand
TGCAGGGAATACGGGACGAGATCCGAAGCATTTCGCATGGAGCAGAAAATGAAATCGTGGAAGAGGCCGGACCTTGTGCTTCGGTGGATCGCAGAAAACAGTTGAGGTCGCCGGCCCCGAAAAACAGCGAATCGCTGATTCCGGCCGTTTCGGGGTTCCGTCGCGCATCTTTTCCCGTAAAAAGAACGAATCTTTCCTAACTTTCAGAAAAGATTCCGTGATGAGCGCCAGGCTGTTTTTTTTCTTCGCTTTTTACCTCTTGTTGACCGGCAACGTTCCCGCAGCGATATCTAAACCGGATTCGCTGAAGGGAGATACATCGACAGTATGGCTGGATACGGTAAACCGCAGCATCGTGGTGGAAGAAGAATATGTTTATGTGGAAGTGCTGGACGGAGCAGGCAGGCTCGTTACTTCGTCGAAGAATACCTTCCGCCAGATGCGCATCGACATGAAAGGAAAGCCTGCCGGAGCCTATACCGTAAAAGTGAAGAATAACCGCCTCGATTATTCGCGCACCATAATTCTTCCCGAAGAATAACGGCGACCCGATCTATGTGCTGCAGGTTTTTATCCCGGGTATTTTTTTTCAGCGTCCTGCTGAACCTGTTCCCGTTCCTTCCGGTGCGTGCGCAGCCGCTCGTCGTTCCCGGGGGCTTTCATCACATTGCCGTAAAGGACGGACTGCCGAGCAGCGAAGTGTACAAGATATTCCAGGACAGCAAAGGATACATCTGGATGCTGACGGATGCGGGCGTGTGCAGGTACAACGGCTATGTCTATTCTTCATTCACTTCGCAGGACGGGCTGACCGACAATACGGTTTTCCGCATTGCAGAGGACAATACGGGACGTATCTGGCTGCAGGGGTTTTCCGGCGCGCTGAACTATTATGAAGATGGCGCGTTCCACCAGGTCCCGGCCGACGACAGCCTGCGGAAAGTATACCTGCAGGGACAGCGTACGGGCTATTGCATGGCGCTGGACCGCTATAACGGAGTTACGATAGGCGGGCTTTACACGCGTCAGTGCTACCGCGTATCTCCTGCCGACGGCTACACGCACCTTCAGATCGATTCGGGAGAAGGCCCGAGATGGGTGCGCCGCAAAACATGGGTCAATGAAGAAGGAAATATCATCTCCTACGCGTGCGACAGCTTTCTCGTGGAGGACCGCGGTGTATTTTATCTCAACCATAAGCGGATCCTGGTGAACTTCGAGCCTACCATTGATAACACCACCAACAACCGCATCTGCTATTCCTCGAAGGGACTTCTATACTATTCTTTCGGCGAATGGCTGTACTGTATCCATCCCGATGGAAATGTCGGGAAAGTGCGCATGTCTTCAATGATCACGGGAATTGACGAGGACAAAGAAGGGAACATCTGGGTTTCGCTTGATCGTAACGGGACATTCCGGTTCGGGAATGGAGACCTTTCCGGGAAAAGGACATGCTACCTGCCGGGTAAAACAGTAAGCTCCGTGCTGGAAGATAACGAAGGCGCGTTCTGGTTCTCGACGGTGGGACAAGGCGTTTTTTACCTGCCGGAAATAAACTTCCATTACCTGACGCGGCAGGAAGGACTTCCGGGTAACGCTGTTCTTTCAAGCTGTGCATTAGGCGCCGACAAAGTGGTTTTCGGTTTCCCCGAAACGGAGCTCGTCATGATCCGGTCGTGCGGCAACGACTCTTTTCCGTTCAAATCGCGTCGCATTGCACCGGGCAACTATCTCGGTTACGAAGTTCTTCTTCCGATGCACGATTCCATCCTGGTGAACGATTCCGGCATGCGCGTGCTGGATTCCGATTTAAATACGGTCAGCTTTCACCGTCCTTACGGGCATTGCAAAGGAGGGGCAATATCTCCCGTCGACGGATCGGCAGTGATGTTCTCGCATTCCATGCTCTTCTGGGTGCAAAGAACGGGAGCCGTCGATTTCTCGATGCTCGTACCGCTGCGCTTCACGTGCGTCTGCGGATCGAAAGACGGGACGTTCTGGTTCGGATCGCTGCAGGGATTATGGCGGAGCCGGGGACGAAGTGTTTACCCGATGACAGATTCCGTGCCGGAGATCAATATGCGCATCGACAAGCTGCAGGAGGACAAGGCCGGGAACCTGTGGATCGCCACGAGGGGAGAAGGCCTGTTCGTTCTTTCAGGAAGGAAGGTCATTCATTTTACTGAAGAAAGCGGACTCGCCAGTAATTCCTGCCGCACGCTGTGCGTCGATTCCATGCAGAATGTGTGGGTGGGAACGAACCGCGGACTGACACGCATTTCGGGCTTTGACCCGGTGACGGGACATGCGGTACTGCGTTCGTTCAATTCCACGAACGGACTTCTTTCGGACGAGGTCACTTCGCTCGTGTTCAACTGCGGGAAAATATGGATCGGCAGCTATGAAGGAATATGCTGGGTAGATCCGGATCTTCTCGACGGCGGCAATTATTCGCCGCCCGTTTACATCAAGAAAATACTTTACGGCGACAGCAGCATTTCCGTCAAAGGCATCCCGGAATTCGCCTTCGGAGAAAATGCGGTAAGGATTTTCCTCGAAGGACTTTATTTCCGCGACACGAAGCACCTCCAATACGAATACCGGCTTTCAGGCGTTGATGACGACTGGATCGTGACCTCGAACACGGAGATCAGCTTTTCCGGTCTTGCGCCGGGCGAATATACGCTCCAGGTGTACGCCGTGAGTCCCAATAACGTGGTGAGCAAAACACCCGCAGTTTTTTCCTTCCGCGTTCTTCCGCCTTACTGGATGAAATGGTGGTTCATCACTTTTGAAGTGCTGTTGCTGGCCGCTGTCATTTACTTCGTCGTTTCCTACCGGCTGAAAAAACAGCGCCAGCGGGAACAGGAAAAGAATGAAACCGAAAAACGGATCGCCGAGCTTCGCCTTATCGCGCTTCGCTCGCAGATGAACCCGCATTTTATTTTCAACGCGATCAATTCCATCCAGCACTTCGTGCTGCAGAACGACAGCGAGCAGGCGTATACGTACCTCTCGAAATTCTCGCGCCTCATCCGCCTTGTGCTCGACCAGTCGCAGTCGGAAAAGATCACGCTCGCGCAGGAGCTTTCCATTCTCCGCCTGTACGTGGAGCTGGAGCAGCTGCGTTTCGAACGTCCTTTCGAATTTTTCCTCGATGTCGACCCGGTTCTCCTCGATTCGAACATCTGCATCCAGGGAATGCTTGTTCAGCCTTTTGTCGAAAATGCGATCTGGCACGGATTGATACCGAAAAAAGAAGGGAACGCCTACGTGAAGGTTGTTTTCAGAAAAGAAAACAGCTTTCTCTGCATTTCCATTGAAGACAACGGGGTGGGAAGAAGCCAGTCCACGAAAGCGGGCGAAGAAAATGTGGGCAGGAAAAAATCGTACGGCATGATGATCACGCGCGAGCGGCTTTCGCTTTCGGAAAAAAATCCTTCAGGGCAGCCGCGGTTCATCATCACCGATCTTGTCGACGAGAACGGGAAGCCGGCGGGAACGAGGGTGGAAATCAGGGTTGAACTGGATGAAGATGATTTTTAAATAATAAATTTACTTCATGGTGTTCGACGCGATCATTGTGGATGATGAACCGAAAAGCCGCGAAGTGCTCCGTGCGCTGATCAGCAGGTACTGCCCGAACGTGAAGATCGTGGGGCTTGCCGCGAATATCGTGGATGCGAAGAACCTCATTTCGAAATTCTCTCCTTCCCTCGTTTTTCTCGACGTCGAAATGCCCGGGGGCAACGGGTTCCGCCTGCTGGATGAAGTGGACCGGAAAAAATTCGACATCATTTTCGTGACGTCTTACGGTCATTACGCTATTCCCGCATTGCGTTACAGCGCGATCGACTACCTGCTGAAGCCGGTGGAGATCGAAGAGCTCAGGGAAGCGGTGCAACGCGTGGTGCAAAAACGGAATTCGCTCAGCGACGACGGGGAAAACTACAAGGTTCTTTCCGGCAACCTGAAAGCGCCCGTTTCCCTGCAGAAGATCGCCATCCATGGGCTCAACGACGTCAAATTCATTCCCGTCGCCGAGATCATTCGCATGGAAGCGGATAACAATTACACGTTCATCATCACATTTTCGGGAGACAGGTACCTTGCCTCGCGAACGATGAAAGATTTCGAGGAGATGCTTTCCGGGATGAGGAATTTTTTCCGCGTGCACAAAACGCACCTCGTCAACCTCAATCATATCCGGAAATTCGTGAAGGGCGATTCTCCGTACATCGTCATGTCGGACGGATCCAATATCGAAGTTTCAAGACGGAAAAAGCAGGAGCTTATCGAACGGATGGGCGTGAATTCCTGATCAGCCTTCTTTTTTGAGCTGCTGCTCGAGACCCTGGATAAGCAATTCCTTTTTCGCGATCTCGAGCCTGAGCCGTTCGATCTCCTGGCGGAGATTGTCGTTTTCGGTGAGGAGATGAATTTCCTTCGGCGCCCAGATGTTCACATTGTAGAAAGGCTGTTCGTTCTCGTCGCCGGGCTGGTAATCGGGATCGCGGAAAAAGCTGTACAGCGGGATGCGCAGCTCCTTCGATATCTGCTCGAGCGTGCGGATCTCGATCGTGTTGTCTGCAAGCGCCTTGTCGAGCGCAGCTTCCGAAACGCCGAGGTATTCGACGAGCTGTGCGTACGTCAGGTTGCGGGCGCTGAGCACCGCGACGATCCTTTCCTTGAGATTGTGAAGGGTGTGTTCCGTTTCCATTTCCATCTGCACGTCTTCTGTTAGTGAGGAGCAGGCGCCTGCATTAGTTTCGTGGAATCGGGAGGAGGTAATTCGCTTTTGAATGTTTTCAGGAAATCGTCCCAGCTCATTACGGTTTCCTTGTCTTCGCCGTAATAGTGAAGATAAGGTTCGAACTGTTCCGGGGGCATGTAGCCCTGCATGATGGTGAATGTTTTCCGGTCTTTGCTGATGAATGCGAACGAAGGATAGGAGAGGTGCCCCTGGAGAACCGTGATCGCAAAATCATTTGCGCTGCGCATGTTCGCCGGACCGCGGTTCCAGAATTTCTGCCCGTTGAAAACAAGCGTATCGTGGCTTTCCGCATCCACCTTTACCGGGTAGTAATGCTCGTTCATGTATTTCGCAATGATCGGATTTTTGAACGTGTTTGCTTCCATCACTTTGCACCAGCCGCACCAGCTTGTGCTGATGTCGAGGAATATTTTACGCGGAATGCTGTCGTCAAGTTTCTGCGCCTCTTCCAGCGTATACCACTTTATTTCCGTGGGCATGGTCGCCGCAGGGGCGTTCTGCGCACGGCTGTAACGTACGCCGGCCCAGTAGAGCAGCGGTAAAGCGATAATTCCGGCAATCAGGATCTTTTTCATGTCAATTCGTTACTAACGAAGTTACGAAAATCAGGCCACTTTTGGTCCGCTGCCTTTTTTCGTTGCCACCCGGTACAGGACAAAAGCGAGCGCAACAAAGAAACAAACGGCGATGAGGGAATAAACGCCATTGCCAATGCCGTCGTCCGGATCGGTTTCTCCCAGCGATTTGCCGAGGATAAGACCGTCAAGGAATGAGCGCGAAGAAGGGAACGCGGAAAGGCAGGCGAAGATCACGCCCATGAGCGCTCCGCCCGCAACGAGCCCGGTCGCAAAAAGACTTCCCCTGCCCAGCTCGGCGTCTTCCGCTTTTTCTCCTTTGCGTTTAGCTCTCCAGTCGACAATTCCTTTTACGCATCCGCCGGCGAAAATGGGAAGCGTTGTCGCAAGGGGAAGGTAAGCGCCGACTGCGAACGAAAGCGAGTTCACGCCGCACAGCTCCATCGTTACGGCGAGCAGCACGCCCACCATCACGAACTGCCAGTCGAGATTGAAGGAAAGCAATCCCCGGATCAATGTCGCCATCAATGTTCCCTGCGGCGCGCTGAACTTCGTTCCGATCGCATGGTGAATGCCCTGCTGCACCATTTCCGGTGTCGGTGTGTCGAGCAGGTGGACGACAAAACCGACGACGAACGTGGATACGATGGCGCCGGTGAACAGCGCGATCTGCTGCGAACGCGGAGTCGCGCCGATGAGAAACCCGGTTTTCAGGTCCTGCGACGTATTCCCGGCGTTCGCCGCCGCAATGCAGATGAGGCTCCCGATGACGAGCACCATCGGTTCGAACACTTTCCCGCTGAACCCGAACGCAATGAACACAAGCGAGGTTCCCATGATCGTGGCGATGGTCATACCCGAAACAGGACTGTTGCTCGACCCGATGATGCCGACGATGCGGCTCGATACGGTAACGAAGAAAAAACCGAACACGATGACGAGAATACCGGTGAGAATTCTTCCGCCGATGCCGGAGGCCGGAATGTTCGGCAGCAATGCAATGACAATGACGAGCGCGAGACAACCGATGAGCGTCACTTTAAGCGAGAGGTCGCGCTCGGTGCGTTTGCGCGTGGTTGACGATTCCCGGTTGCGGATGGAAGTAAGTCCTTCGCGGAACGATGAGATGATCGTGGGCAATGTTTTGAAAAGCGTGATGAAGCCCCCGGCTGCAACTGCGCCTGCGCCGATCTGCCGGATGTAGGCGCGGTAGATCGCTTCTGCTGTATCGGAAAAAGTATGCGTGACGGGATTCCATCCGCCAGCACCGCCCGCGTCGCTGATGCTGCTGAGCAGGCCCAGCTTCACCTGTTGCGCCGCGATGATGTCCATGTGGTCATGCAGCAGGAAAGCGAGCAGCGGAATGAGCGCCAGCCAGGCAAGCACGCCGCCCGCTACCAGCTGCCCGGCAATGCGCGGACCGATGATGTAACCTACGCCGAGGTATTCGGGCGTCACGTCACCGTCGACCCGCGCGGAAGGCAGGAACTTGTTCGTCTGCGCAATGAGAAGCCGCGGCGTCACCGCGATGATGTGGAACATGCGCTGCAGGATTGCGTAAATGGTAGCGGCGCCAAGACCGAGGTAGGCGGTCTTCGCGAAATTCCCGCCTTTGTCGCCGGCGATGAGCACCTGTGCGCAGGCCGTTCCTTCCGGGTACGGAAGCTTTCCGTGCTCTTTCACGATGAGCGAGCGCCGCAGCGGGATCATCATCAGCACACCGAGCATTCCGCCGATGATGGCCAGCGCGAGAATGGTGAAGTAATTGAAATATTTTTCCCCGCTCGCTTCTGCGCTGAGGAACAGGAACGCAGGCAGCGTGAACACGACACCCGATGCGATCGACTCGCCTGCGGAGCCGGTTGTCTGGATGATGTTGTTCTCGAGAATGGTCGTCTTCAGGAATTTCCTGCCGATGGAAATGGCGAGCACCGCTATGGGAATGGAAGCGGAAACGGTGAGACCGGCGTTGAGCGCGAGGTACACGTTCGCAGCGCCGAAGAGTATCCCGAAAATGCAGCCGAGCAATATGGCCCGCAGCGTGAGTTCCGGCATTTTCGCTTCGTCCGGAACGTAGGGTTTGAAAGCGTTGTTTTCTTCCATTTCAGAGCGGCATTAAAGGAAAGATCCCGGATTCCATTCGCACTTTCTGCTGTTCAGGAACCCGGGATCTTGAATTTTATTTTTTGATTTCCTGTTACCTGATGCCGTGCATCATCGTGCGCAGCTTTTTGCTCAGCAGGAAAAGCAGGAGCGAAGCTACGCCCGCCATTACAACGAACACCATGAAGAAATCGTACAGCCCGGTGATCTCGAAGCCGAACAGGTGCGTCACTTTCCCGTTTTCAGGATAGAGCGCGCTCAGCATGCCGGCGAAATCGTTTGCCATGGCGTTGCTCATGAACCAGATCCCCATCAGCAGCGAACCGAGGCGCAGCGGGGAAAGCCGCGCCACCATGGAAAGCCCGATCGGTGAAAGGCAAAGCTCGCCCATCGTGTGAATGACATACATGCTGAAGAGCCAGAACATGCTCACTTTCGCGGTTCCGTTGACGCCATGAACGCCGAAAGCGATGATCAGGTAACCAAAGGCCAGGAGGAAAAGTCCGAGCGCCTGCTTGATCGGCGAGGGCGGCTCAATGTTGCGTTTGCCGAGCGATGTCCAGATAATGGCGAAGATGGGAGCCAGGAAAATGATGGCCAGCGGGTTGATGGACTGGAAATAGCTGGCGGGCATTTCCCACCCGAAAATAGTACGGTCCGTTTGCTGGTCTGCAAACAAAGTGAGCGAAGCGCCCGCCTGCTCAAACGCCGACCAGAAAAAGATGACGAAGAATGCGATGATGTAGATGACAATGATACGGTCCCGCTCCACTTTAGTCAGCGTCGGATCGGTGATGACAAACCCGGCGGCGGCCAGGGAAGTGGAAAATATGAGCGTGCTGACAAAATTGAAATGAACCACGAACATGAAAATGATCCACAGTGCCGCGTAAACGCCGACCCACAAAAGGATACGTGCCGGCGAAAATTCTTTTTCCCCGAGATCTTCCTTTCCTTCTTCCGTGATATGAAGCTTTTTTTCCGGCTTCATACCCACGGGCGCACCTTCAGCGGAGACGATGTACTTGTTCTTCAGCATTTCAAAAACAAGCACCCCGATCACCATGCCTATACCCGCGGCAAGGAATCCCCATTTGTAATCGATCTTTTCGCCAAGCGTTCCGCAGACCAGCGGGGAGAAGAATGCACCCAGGTTGATGCCCATGTAAAAAATGGAAAACGCAGCGTCAACACGCTTATCACCTACGGGATAAAGCTGGTTGACCATCGTGGAAATATTCGGCTTGAAGAAACCGTTACCGATAATGAGCGCGAGAAGGCCGGCAAAGAAGATGATCTTGGCAAGCCCGATATTCGAAGAAAGAAGTGTGGCGCTTCCGAAAAGCAGGAATTGCCCGATAGCCATTATAATACCCC
>DASTSF010000135.1:0-4881 GCA_035760825.1 Bacteroidia bacterium | reverse complement strand
CGTTCCGTCGGGCAGCTGCTGGCCGTTGTAAGTGCCGTTCCAACTGTTGTTGTAGCCCTCCGCTTCATACACGACCATGCCGTTCCGGTTGTAGATCGTGACTTTGTTGTTCGGGTAGAATTCGATGTTCTGTATGTTCCAGACGTCGTTGTACCCGTCACCATTGGCCGTGATAAGATTCGAAATGATGATGTTGTAATCTTTCACGAACGTTACGGCAACCGCGTCCGTATCCGTACAACCGTTCTGCGCGGTGACGGTCAGCGTGTAAGTGACTGTATACGGAGGTGTGCAGGCCGGGTTGGCAACATTCGGATCACTGAGGCCGACCGTCGGCGACCAGCTGTAGAAATCTCCGCCGCTGCCGAGGAGCGTGATGGAAGATCCTGCGCTGACGCTGGTGTCAGGTCCTGCGCTGGCCACCGGCCGCGGCAGCACGCTGATCATTGCCGAATCCATCGACATGCACGAAGTGACCGTATCCGTTACAGTGACACCATACGTTCCGGCTGCCATCGCATAAATGAAATCCGTTGTGCTTCCGTTCGTCCACAGGTAATGATCCTGCGGGCTTGACGGAACAGAAAGCATCACGCTGTCACCCGAGCAGAGCGTTGTGCTTCCGGAAGCGGTGATCGCTGAAGAAGGAAGTGCGTTCACCACTACGGCATTCGTTGCGGTGTCGGAGCAACCGTTGTCCGACACAACAATGAGCGTAGCATTGAATGAACCGGATGTTCCGTAAGTATAAACCGGGTTCGAAGCAACGGAAGCACCGTTGTCACCGAAATCCCAGCTTTGGAACTGGATGCCGCCGGACGAGATCGTTGTCGTGTTGGTAAATGCAGTGGGTGAACCGAAGCAGACGGGAACCGTTGTAAACCCGGCAACCGGTTTGGGATAAATGGAAACCACGGCAACCGTTGAAGTATCCAGCGGGCAAGCGCCGCTGGTAACGAGCACATGATACCACGTGGTGTCGACAGGATTGCTCCATGCCTGGGTCGGTGTGGCATTCGGGACCGGCGACCAGCTCATTCCTCCGTCGGAAGAAGTTTCCCAGCCGAGAATGCTGCCCGTATATCCTGTGAGTGTAAGCACCCCGCTCCCGGTTCCTTCGCATACCTGCGCGCTTCCGGTGACGACACCGGGAACAGTCATCGGCGAAACGGTGATCGTATCATTGGAAGAATAGACCGGGGGATTGCAGACACCACTCATCACGACGGCACGGTACATTGTCGTCATCGTAAGATTAACATACGTGAGCGAATCCGTCGTATTGGAAAGCGCGATCCAGTTGTTTCCTCCGTCGGTGGAATATTCCCATCGTGAAACGCTGCCGGTATCCCCGGTAAGGTGAATAACGCCATTGTTCATGCCGGCACAGGCAAGCGCATTCGGAGAAGTCGTTCCGCCGACAGGAACAGGATCGACCGTGATCACACCTACGGTCGATGTGTCACCTCCGCACGTCCCGCTTTGCAGGATTGCACGGTACCATGTCGTATCCGTGAGGTTGGTATAGTTTTCTGTTGTTGTTGTATTACCGTCAGCAACCCAGGTCGCTCCACCGTCTGTTGACGTTTCCCAGGTGACGATCGTACCGGAAGATCCGCTTAATGTAAGCGAGCCGGAATTACCCGAAGCGCATACCGTCGTGCTTCCGGTAACCATTCCACCGTTAACAGGAGGATCAACCGTGATCGTTGCCACGGAAGAAGTGACCGGCGCACAAACACCGTTGCCCACATCGACTCGGTACATGGTTGTCTGTGCAAGGTTGACGTAGTTCTGCGTCGTGGTTGTATTTGCGATGTTGACCCACGTCACACCGCCGTCTGTAGAATATTCCCATCCGATCACGCTGCCTGTCTGGCCGGAGAGTGAAAGCGTTCCCGCGTTGCTGCCCGCACAAACGGTATCGTCCATTGAAAGCGTTCCACCTACAGAAGGAGGATCAACACTTATGGTAACAATCGATGAAGTATCGGTGGGACAAACGCCGCTTGCCACGATGACGCGGAATTTGGTCGTGTCCACAAGGTTCAGGTAACCATACGTATAATTTGTATTGGGGATCGCCGACCAGGTTACTCCGTTATCGATGGAAGATTCCCATTGGGTAACAGATCCATTGAAGCCAACCAGCGTAAGCGTGCCGTTATTGCTTCCGCCACAAACCGTCGCATCGGAATACAGCGTTCCGCCTGTGGCCTGCTGGTTCATTGATACGGTAGCCTGGGCAGAATAAGTCTGTGAGCAGACGCCGCTTTTCACCAGCGCACGGTAAATGGTTGCGGTCGTCAGGTTGTTGAACGATTGCGATGTTGTCGTATTGGAAATGGTGATCCACGTTACGCCGTTATCCGTAGAATATTCCCACTGAACCACGCTGCCCGTATCACCCACCAGCGTGAGCGTTCCGCTGTTGATCCCGCTGCAGACAGTATCCGCTGCAGGAGAAATGGTTCCCCCCACCGAAACAGGATCTACAATAACCGTATCCTGCGTGGCCGTATCCGCAGGACAAACGCCGCTCTGCACGATAACACGGTAATACGTCGTGTCTGTAAGATTGCTGAAATTCTGGGAGGTCGTCGTATTCGCGATCGGGTTCCAGGTCAACTGGTCATTTGAAAATTCCCACTGCAGAATGGAACCGGATTGCCCGTTAAGCATCATTGTACCTCCATTGCTGCCGCTGCAGACCGTCACGCCACCGGAAACGGTGCCACCGACCGTAACAGCATCCACGTTGATCGTTGCGGTTGAAGAATAGGAAGCCGAACACCCGCCACTCTGCACAAGAGCGCGGTACATTGTCGTCATGGTAAGGTTGGAATCTATTTCCGTATTGGTCGTGTTTGCAATGACCGTCCATGTAGTGCCGCCGTCTGTGGACTCTTCCCACTGCACTATGGATCCGCTTTCGCCGCTCAGCACGAGCGTATCGTGATTCATCCCGCTGCAAACCGTTGAAGATGCAGGAGCAAGAGAACCGCCAACGGACGCAGTTGTTACATTAACGGTGTCTACGGTAGAATACTGAACCGAACAGGGGCTGCTCTGCACACGGACGCGGTACAAATTAGTCTGCGTAATGTTCGTATAGGTGAGCGTGGTGGTGGTATTCGCAATATTCAGCCACGTGACGCCACCATCGTTCGAATGTTCCCAGCGAACAACAGAGCCCACTTTACCGGTCAGCGTCAGCGTGCCGCTGTTGCTTCCGGCGCACACAGTCGTGCTCGCAGGATTCAGTGTTCCACCTACCGTGGTCGGGCTTACCGTGATCGTGGCGATGCTCGAATGAACGGATGAACAGGCGCCGCTCTGAACAAGCGCCCTGTACTTTGTTGTGGTAACAAGATTGAGATACGACTGGGAAGTGGTTGTATTCGCAATATTGACCCAGGTAACTCCGCCGTCAGTAGACTTTTCCCACCTCACCACGGAACCGGTTTTACCCGTCAATGTAAGCGTACCTGCGTTAGCGCCTGAACAGACCGTGGCATTGCTGTTGACCGTTCCTCCCACCGAGACGGGATCGATCGTCATGGATGCGATGGAAGAAGTGGCTGTGGCGCAGCTTCCGCTCTGCACCTGTGCACGGTACTGCGTAGGAACGGTGAGGTTGCTGTAAGACTGCGTGTTGGTCGTATTGGAAATATTGATCCATGTTACGCCGCCGTCCGTGGAATATTCCCAGCGAACCACACTGCCCGTTTCACCGGAAAGTGTCAGCACACCTGCATTCCCCGAAACACAGACATCAGTTCCGCCGCTCACACTGCCACCGACAGAGGAAGGCGTGTTGACAACCGAATAACCCGTAAACGCATCATTGGTGGGATTGATGTCACCCGCCAGTGCAACGGAAGCATCGAACGTATATGTGCCCGGAACGGAAAGGTTGGCCTGGGTGGTAAACGTATAATTGAGAGTGGAATTCGAAAGAAGCGGAGAAGCCAGCGTCACGAGCTCAACCACCGGCGCCCCGGCATTGATGGTATAGCTGACGTTAAACGAGGTGCCCGTAATAAGCGTGTTTCCGAAATTGAATATCCGTATCGTGACGTTTTCGGTGGATGTCAGGGCGCATCCGCTTACGGGTTGAGTAATGGCCGTCACCGAAAGATCATTCTGCGCGAATGCCGGTGAAAAAACTGCCAATAAACCCAGAAGAGTAATGATTCGCTTCATAAGCTGAAAATTTCTCGTTTAAATGAATTTGTTTTTTGTCGTGGGAGACAAAGAGCGAACGCAACTGATCCGGGCCGGCATAAGCCGAAAGCCTGGGAAGAAAAACCCGGATAATTTTTTCAAAAACTGATGCATTCTGGTGTGATATGCTTTTCAGGCATACGCCCTTTTATACTCCTGTGTCCATTAAATGGTTACAAAAAGCTTATTAGAATAACAATTTGAAAAGCAGATTATTAGCCCCCACATATTGCTATTTTACCGCAATACAGCTGGCCCCGGCCCGCCACCTGCAATTTGTAAATTCCGGCCGCAAGCCCTGAAAGGTCAAGCGTGATAACGGTTTCACCGGAACCCAGGCTCCTGGTGCCGTAATTCCTGACCATCCTGCCCGAATTATCATATAAGGTAATATCCACCTCGGATTCCTGTGCGGAAAAAAGCTGCACATCGGTATGATCAACGGCCGGGTTCGGGAAAATGCCAGCCCGGGCGAAACCTGCCGCCGGGTCCTGCACGCCCACCTGGAAAAGATTGCTCCTCAGGCTGTCCTGGTACGTAACGCCCGTAACCACCTCGTTGCTGTTGATCACCGACGCATCCACTTCCAGCACGGGGATCTTCATGGAGGAAGCCAGCCATTTGTACTGCACCTGCAGCGGCTGCTGAATGACA
>DASTSF010000134.1:0-4885 GCA_035760825.1 Bacteroidia bacterium | reverse complement strand
TCTCAAATATAATTATTACCCGCGTTTCGGTAACGTTCGCGTTTCGCGCGGGGCGCATTAAACCTTCACCGGCTTCGCGAAAAAATCACGCTCCCGGTTTCCACGAAAGTGAAAGACTGTACCGGAATTCTCAATAGGCCGAATAGGCGCCGGAGAGATCCAGCGTCTCGAAGCTGCCGTAATGCGGCTTGAGGCTCATCACCGGTATGCGGGAATGATTGACGATCTGCCGCGCCAGCGGGCCGGGAAAAATTCCGGTGAGCGCAGATTCGTGATCGGTGAGGATGATGATCAGATCGGCATTGACGCTGATGCCGTACTTCAACGCTTCCGACGCGAGATTTCCTCCCCTGATCGTGTGGCGGCTGAATGCAAGTCCCGCATGTTCCACGGCGTGCTGCACCTGGTCGAGAACGATCTGCAGCTTCCCGTATTCATTTTCGTCATCACCGTCAAGCAGGCCGAGAATGTGAATCACCGACTGGTACAGCAACGCGAAGGAAAGCGCCGTTTCCACTTTCTCGCGCGAATGCCGCGAACGGTCGATGGGAAGCACGATGTTGCGGAATCCCGGGTTGCCCGCATGTTCCTGGATCGTGATCACGGGACAGGGCGCGAGCGTTACCACTTTGTGCGCATTGCTCCCGATGAACAGCTCTTCAAATCCTTTCGCACCGTGTGTTCCCATGATGACGAGGTCCGCCTTTCCTTCACGAGCCGCTTTTACAATTTCATACGCCACCTGCCCGTGCGCAAGAATGTGCCGCGGCCGTATGCCGTATATCCCGTGTATCTCGTCGGAAAATTCTTCGAGCTTGCCGCCGACGAGCTGGTTCACCTCGCTGTGGTTGTTCACGTACAGCATCGGTTCCGGGATCTCGAGATAATAGGGACTTACCGGCAGCACGTGGATAATATCCATGTGCGATTTCGTCAGTCGCGCAAGGAATGACGCGTGCGCCAGCGCTTTGCGGCTGGTTTCGGAAAAATCGACCGGCACCAGGATGTTTCGGACGTTCATTTTCATAAGCGGCGTTTTTAGTGTGTCGTGTACGAAATAAACTCACGCTTTTCCGGCCGTGAGCTTCCGTATGCGGTTCAGCAGTTTCTCGACGTTGATCGGTTTCACGAAATAATCGGAAGCGCCGAGACCCATCCCGGAAAGCACCATCGTCGATTGGTCGAGGCTGGTAATGATGATGACGGGAATTTTTCCGAAGACATAATTTTTCAGCAGGCTGATCACGGTGAGTCCAGAAATGTCGGGCATCATCAGGTCGGTGATCAGCAGGTCGTATTTCTGCGTGGACAATTCCTTCAGCGCATCCCATCCGTTCGATACCTGTTCGACATTGTATCCTTTTTCACCCAGCTTCATGGAAAGCAATTCGGTGATCATCGCATCGTCGTCTACCAGAAGAATATTCATCGTTCTCTCCTTTCGTTTTTTTATCCACTTTCATTTTCCCGGGAAATCAATTCTGCTTCAGCCGCAGGTAGGAAAGAAATACATAGGCCATGACAATTCCCGAAGAAAGACCTTCCGCGAAAACCGCGATAGCCGCCATTTCGGGTGTAAGGATCCGCCCCGCTGCTGCATGTTCCCTGATCTGCTCCATCGCTTCATTGTCGAAATTCAGGTAAAAGAGGATGAAGAGCGAGAAGAAAGCCACCGCGGTGATCACTACCGCGCACCCGTTACCCAGCGTACTGAAATAGCTGTGATCTTTTTCCGCACCTGCTGTTTCTCTTTTCATCGACCACCATACGCCGGCGAAAAGAATAACAAAATTGAAGAGGCGAAGCTCTGTTACCTGTACGAGCCCGGCCGCCCGCATAACGAGGAAATAGGCAATAAGTCCTCCCGCTGTGACCAATCCCGTGAAAACCGCAGGATGCTTTCCTGCAAAAACAAAACGATCCATGGTTACCGGATTTTTCATGTGTGTCATGCCCGGGAAATGCAGCTTATACACTGCACCTGCCCGGAACTTTTCTTCCGGTAATGTTTACGCAGGGAAATGGGCGGCGGTGCGGCAACTTCGATACTTTGCCGCCCTCTTTCGACCGTCGGTCGGGGAAATGAAAAAGCCGGTGCTCAGGAGATCGTGTTGAGCCGTTGCATGAGCGGGCGTATGCGCGAGCGGCTGACAGGGATCGGCTTTTTGTCGATGATCACGAGGTTGTCCTCGATGCGCGTGATGCGGTCGAGGTTGATGATAAATGAATTGTGCACGCGGAAAAAATTTTCTTCCGGCAGCGAATCCTGCAGCGATTTCATCGTCGAATGCACGGTGTGGCGCGCATCAGCGGTATGGATGTTGACGTAGTCCGCCATCGCTTCCGCGTAGAGGATGTCGCTGGTGAGTATACGGACGAGCATGCCGTTCGACTTCACAAAAAGATGATTGTTTCTCACCGCATCCCCGCCGGTTGTCTTCACATTCGACGATGCGCGCATGACGGCCTTGAGAAAGCGTTCCATGGAAACCGGCTTGACGAGAAAATCCGTGACGTCGAGATCGAACGCCTGTGCCGCGTAATCTTTTTCCGACGTGATGAAAATGACCTGGATGCTTTTTTCGCCCATGCTTTCCATGAACTGGAGTCCTGTCATTTCCGGCATCAGGATATCCAGGAAAACCAGGTCGATCTTTTCCTTCTGCATCACAGCAGCGGCTTCCAGGGCGGAAGCGCACGATCCGGCCAGGTGGAGAAAAGGCGTGTCGCTGATCTTCTGCCCGATGTCGATGCGCACCATGTCATCGTCATCGACCACGAGGCAATTCAGGGATGCGGATTTTGTGCTCATAGTATTCTCTGAATAAGGTACGTGTTTTATTCAACGAAAGGCAGGCGATTAAGTTCCCTGAAATCCCCGTTTTTTTGCAGGGCGTCGCCGGAATCTTCCCGGGAATCTAAAAATCGTCCTTCCCCGCAAATTGCCTTTTTACATTTGATGCAGTTACCGCTTCTTGTTTGACGGTAACGGTAAGTAAAACAGATGACGTTTTACGAACGGCAGACGGTGCGCTTAATTTTCGGTTTCCTTTCAATTTCACACGCAGGGGTGTCCGTTCTTTGATAAGCGTTATGCACCGCACGGGAGCGAAGTCGGTCAGCTTCGTTCCCGTTTTTTTTATTGCGCGTTTTTCATTGTACGCTGTCCCGTTTTTACCCGGAACGAAAACAAAAAAGCCGGCGAATGGCCGGCCTGTTGCATGATTTCCCGCTGACGATCAGAACCAGCCGGGATTTTTTGCGATGTATCCGTTCGCCCACAGGTAAATAATAATTGCGATCATCAGTGTGAAACAGATCGCGAACGTGATGAACAGGCGCTTGTAGATTTTTACGTTTCCTTCGAGCCTGATCTTGCGGATGATATTTTTTACCGCGTTCTCCGCGCGGTGGAAAGAGCTTTCATTCTTGACGATGTAATCGAACGCGCCGTATTTCATCGTGTTGACGGCCACCTCGATCCTGTCCTGCCCGGAAAGCATGACCACCTCGATGGAAGGATCCGCATCCTTGATGGATTTCAGCACGTCGATGCCGTTCTTCGCTTTGTCGCCGGCCTTGTCGAAATTATAATCGAGGAAAATGACCTGCGGCTTCAGCGAAAGGTTTTTGATGCATTCTTCTCCCGAAGAAAATGTCTTGATCGTAATGTTCTTGAATTTGGAAAGGTGGTCGGCAACCATCGTAAGCTGCGTGGCATCGTCGTCAACGATGAAAATGGTGTTTACTTCTTTCATTACGGTCAGTTTTTGAACGGTTAAATTTAACTGATTTGTTTAAGGTACGCCTGCAGTTCCTCGCAGACCTTGCTGAAAACCGCCTCGAACTTCGCGCCCGTCACCTGCAGCTCATCGTACTTTCCTGCTTTCACATCCTCTTCCATGCGTTTCAGCAGCTCCTCCCCCGCTTTCGCGCCCATGTAGGTCATCTGCGGCCGCAGGCTGTGTGCAGACGCACGCACTTTCTCGTGATCGGCGGTGGTCAGCGCGCTGCGGATCGCTTCGGCTTCCGCAGGTGCGGCGCCGAGGAACAGGGTGATGTATTTGCGCATGCGCGCCGTATCGTTCCCGGTAAACGTTCCCAGGAACCCGAGGTCGGTCTGCGTTTTGTTTTCGTCGCTCATCAGGATAATGTTATGGCTGTGTTACGCATTCGCATCCCGGGCATTCAGCAGCTCGCACATTTTGCGGAACAACGCTTCCGGAACAAACGGTTTCGCCACGTGCCCGTCCATTCCGCATTCGCTGCATTTCGCGATCTCTTCCGGCGTGGCGTTTGCCGTCATTGCAAGAATAGGAATTTTATTCAACGGTGAAGCCATCTTCCGGATGTGCCGCGTTGCGTCATAGCCATCCATGCCCGGCATCTGTATATCCATCAGCACGAGATCGTAGCTGTTCTGCGCGATCTTCCCGAGCGCCTCATTTCCGTCACGCGCAACATCGACCTGCACTTCACCGAGAAATTCGTTCAGCGTGTCGACGGCAACGATGCGGTTGAACTCGTTGTCCTCGACGAGCAGCAGCTTTGCGCGGCGGATCATGTCCAGCTGCAGCACTTCTTCCGTCGCCTGCCGCGTTCCGCCCTCACCGACCGGCAATGAAACAGTGAACGTGAACGTCGTTCCTTCGCCGGGCGTGCTGCGTGCGGTGAGCTTTCCGCCCATGAGCTCCACGAGCTGGCGCGAGATCGTCAGGCCGAGACCGGTCCCGCCGAATTTGCGGTTCGTGTCGGAGCTGGCCTGCGTGAAGCTTTCGAACACCTTTTCGATCTTGTCGGGCGCAATGCCGATGCCGGTATCCTGCACGGAAAATTCCAGCACCGCTTCCTTATCCTGCAGTGAAACAAGACGGCAGCGGACCGT
>DASTSF010000133.1:0-11410 GCA_035760825.1 Bacteroidia bacterium | reverse complement strand
CCACGTTGCACACGTAGAGCACGGGCTTGGCCGTGAGCAGGTGAAGATCAGCAATAAGCTTCGCGTCCTCGGGCGAAATGTTCACGGTGCGCGCCGATTTTCCTTTCAGCAGCGCGTCGTTCATCTGCACGAGGATGTCGTATGTTTTTTTCGAATCCTTGTCGCCGGTCTTCGCCTGCTTTTCAATGCGCTTCATGCGCTGCTCGACGGATTCCAGGTCTTTGAGCTGCAGCTCGAGATCGATCACTTCCTTGTCGCGGACAGGATTCACCGAACCATCCACATGCACCACGTTCGGATCATCGAAGCAGCGGAGTACGTGCAGGATGGCGTTCGTCTCACGGATGTTGGCGAGAAACTTATTCCCGAGTCCTTCGCCTTTGCTCGCGCCTTTCACCAGCCCGGCAATGTCGACGATCTCCACCGTGGTGGGAACGATGCGTTCGGGCTTGACCAGCTCCGCCAGCTTGTTCAGCCGCTCGTCGGGAACGGTGATGACGCCGATATTCGGTTCGATCGTACAGAACGGAAAATTCGCTGCCTGCGCCTTTGCGTTTGACAGGCAATTGAAAAGGGTCGATTTACCCACGTTAGGAAGACCCACGATGCCGCACTTCAGGGACATAAAATTTTTTCGGGTGTTTGGGGGAAATGTACTTTACATGCTCCCTCTCAGGGGGGCAAAAATACCATTTCGGAATTTCGGATTTCAGCAGGGAAAGTCAATTACACCTCGTAGTTTTCAACAACACCCGAATGTTATTAACATAGGAATTATGCCCTAACGACAAGGTGTACTTTTGGCCACAGTTTTTCGTCCATCCAGATTTCTATGCCTTCCACCCAGGAACTTGAACGCCTCTGTTCGCAGGTTCGCCGCGACATTCTACGAATGGTTCATGCCGTCAACTCCGGCCACCCCGGCGGTTCGCTCGGCTGCACAGAATATTTTGTCGCGCTGTACAACGAGATCATGAAGCACGATCCTTCTCGCTTCACGATGGACGGTATCGGTGACGATGTTTTTTTTCTTTCGAACGGCCATATCTCGCCCGTGTTTTACAGCGTGCTTGCCCGCGCAGGATATTTTCCCGTCGAAGAGCTGAAAACCTTCCGCAGGCTCAACTCCCGGCTGCAGGGACACCCGACGACGCACGAGCATCTTCCCGGCGTCCGTATCGCATCGGGCTCGCTCGGGCAGGGAATGTCCGTTGCCATCGGCGCGGCGCTGGCCAAAAAACTCAACAACGATGACCGCATCGTGTATTCGCTGCACGGCGACGGGGAAATGGACGAAGGCCAGGTGTGGGAAGCGGCAATGTACGCCGGCTCGCGCAAAGTGGATAATCTGATCTGCACGGTGGACGTGAACGGTCAGCAGATCGACGGGCCCACGGAGAAAGTGATGCCGCTCGGCGACCTTGGCGCGAAATTCCTCGCCTTCGGATGGGACGTGATGAAAATAGCGGACGGGAACAACATTTCAGAAGTTATTTCCGCGCTGAAATCAGCCAGAGAACATACTGGCAAAGGCAAGCCGGTCGTTATACTCATGAAGACGGAAATGGGCTGCGGCGTCGATTTCATGGCCGGAACACACAAGTGGCATGGCGTCGCCCCGAACGACGAGCAGTTGGCACAGGCTTTGAAACAATTGCCTGAAACGATCGGTGATTACTGAGCTATGATGAAAAAACTGTCCCCCGGGTTCCTGAAAATCTTCCTGCTTGCGGCTGCTGTTTTTTTCAGCACGTCATTTCCTGCGCAGACCGCTCCCACGGGCGGGCAGCAGCTGACGCGCATCCTGTTCGTCTTCGACGCTTCGTTCAGCATGTTCGGGCAATGGCAATCCGGAAGCAAGATGGAAATTGCCAAGCGGCTGCTCAGCAATTTTCTCGATTCGCTGAAGAACACGAAAAACCTCGAGATGGGGCTTCGCTGCTACGGGCACCAGCACAACCTCACGCCCACGCGCGACTGCCAGGATACGAAGCTGGAAGTTCCGATCGCGAAACCATCCGTTTCCATTCCGGCCATGCAGAACAAGATCGCGCAGCTTGTGCCGAGAGGAACAACCCCGATCGCGTACACGCTCGAACAATGCGGCGGCGATTTTCCCAAGGACGGGAAGAACGCACGCAACATCGTCATCCTCATCACCGACGGCATCGAAGAATGCGACGGGGATCCCTGTGCCGTTTCGCTTTCGCTGCAGCAGCAGGGCATCATCCTCAAGCCGTTCGTGATCGGCGTCGGACTCAGCGGGGATTATTCCACGCTCGGCTGCATCGGCCATTTTTACGACGTTTCGCAGGAAAATACATTCACCAACGTTCTCAACATCGTCGTCTCCGAAGCGCTGAACAACACCACGTGCCAGGTCAACCTGCTCGACCTTGCCGGGAAGCCGACGGAAACGGATGTTGCCATGACCTTTTACGACCAGCAGACGGGCGTAGTGCGCTACAACTACATGCACACGATGAACAACCGGGGCGTTCCGGACACCATCACGCTCGATCCGCTGAGCACATACAAGCTCGTCGTGCACACCATACCCGAAGTGGTGAAGGAAAACATCACGGTTACGCCCGGGAAGCACAACATCATCGCGGTGGATGCGCCGCAGGGCTATCTCAATCTGCAGGTGGCGGGAATCAATAATTACTCCCGCCTGCAATGCATCATACGCAAGGCAGGAACGATGGAAACCGTGAACGTGCAGGACTTCGGTCGCATCGAGAAATACATTGTCGGCAAATACGACCTCGAGATCCTTTCGCTGCCCCGCATCTACATGTACAACGTCGATGTCGGCCAGAGCAAAACGACGCTCGTGCAGATACCACAGGCCGGCGTGGTGAACATCGCCAAACCTTCGGAAGGAACGGGGCAGATATTGCTCGACGACAAGAACAAGCTCACGTTCGTCTGCAACCTGAACGACCAGATGCTCAATGAAAGCGTTGTGCTGCAGCCCGGCAATTACCGCGTGATCTACCGTTCAAAATCGGCGCATGAAACCGTATACACGGTCGAGAAAAAATTCAAGATCGATCCGGGCGGACAGGCGGCAGTGAAGTTGTATTAGACGCCGGACCAGAGATGAGGGACGAAAAAAAGAGAAAAAACGGGCACTGAAAACAGAGAATCACACATCCATGAAAGAATACACCTACACGGAAAAAAAAGACACGCGTTCGGGCTTCGGCGCCGGGCTTCTCGAGCTCGGAAGGAAGAACAGCAACGTCGTGGCGCTGTGCGCCGATCTCACCGGTTCGCTGAAAATGGACGCTTTCGAAAAAGAATTTCCCACCCGTTTTTTCCAGGTAGGAATTGCTGAAGCGAACATGATCGGTATCGCCGCCGGACTCACGGTAGGCGGAAAAATCCCGTTCACCGGCACCTTCGCCAATTTTTCCACGGGGCGTGTGTATGACCAGGTCCGCCAGTCGGTCGCTTATTCCGGCAAGAACGTCAAGATCTGCGCATCGCATGCGGGACTTACGCTCGGGGAAGACGGCGCCACGCACCAGATCCTCGAAGACATCGGCCTGATGCGCATGCTGCCCGGCATGACGGTCATCAATACGTGCGATTTCAACCAGACCAAAGCGGCCACCCTCGCCATTGCAGAGCTCGAAGGGCCCGTTTACCTCCGCTTCGGCCGGCCTTCCGTGCCTAATTTCACACCGGCTGACCAGTCGTTCAGGATCGGGAAAGCAGTTCATTTACAAGAAGGTACGGACGTTTCGATCTTCGCCACGGGCCACCTTGTGTGGAAAGCGCTGGAAGCCTGTAAAATTCTTGCGGGGAAAGGCATTTCTGCAGAAATAATAAACATCCATACCATTAAACCTTTGGATGAAGAGGCCGTCTTACAATCGGTACGAAAGACCCGCTGTGCAGTTTCAGCAGAAGAGCACAACAAATTCGGCGGACTCGGGGAATGCATCGCCAACGTTCTTTCAAAGCACACTCCCGCCCCGCTCGAAATGGTTGCCGTAAATGATTCATTCGGAGAAAGCGGAACACCCGACGAACTGATGAAAAAATACGGGCTCGATACGCCGGATATCGTGAAGGCGGCTGAAAAAGCGGTAAGCAGGAAAAACAGCCGGAGCTAAAAAGTGATTCACTAATTTCAGGCTGCGCGGGAATTTCACCACGCAGCTTTTTTTATGAGCGAACGCAGCGATAAAGAACTGATTGCACAATTCCGTGACGAAAAAACACGGCAGGGTGCGTTTCGCCTTATCGTGGAGCGTTACCAGAAACGGCTGTACTGGCACATCCGCCGCATGCTGGTGGATCATGACGACACGGACGACGTTCTCCAGAATGTTTTTATCAAAGTGTGGAAAGGTCTCGACGGGTTCAAGGAAGATGCGCAGCTGTACACCTGGCTTTACCGCATCGCCACCAATGAAACACTCAGCTTCATCCGCCAGCGCAAAGCCGATCTTTTCGTGCGCTACGGCGATGTGGAATACAACATCGAAAGCAGGCTGGAAGACGACAACTATTTCAAAGGCGACGAGATCCAGAAAAAGCTGCACACCGCGATACAGCAGCTTCCCGAAAAGCAGCGTCTTGTTTTCACGATGAAATATTTCGAGGACATACGTTACGAAGACATGTCGGACATTCTCGAAACTTCGGTGGGCGCACTGAAAGCGTCCTACCATCATGCGGTAAAAAAAATAGAAGCCTACATACGCACAACAGCTGAACAGTAAACGATGAATGAATGGAACGATAACCTGCCGGCGGATTTCGAAGACCTTTCGAAGCACGCTCCTTTGCTGGACAAGCTCCGCGCGAAGGGAGACGGGTTTGCCGTTCCGGAAAATTATTTCAGCGAAGCTCTTTCCGTCATCGAAAGCCTTGTACGTCTGCCCGGGAAAAACGGGATGACCGTTCCGGAAAACTATTTCACGGACCTGGCGCAGCACATCATTTCATCCGCAGAGCTGGCGAAGCTGAAGGACGAAAACCCGCTCTCCGTCCCGGAAAATTATTTTGAAGCTCTTGCGGACGACATCACGTCGCACGCCGCGCTGAAAAGCATTTCGGAGAACGAATTTGTCATTCCCGAAAATTATTTCACCGGTTTCGACGACACGCTGAACACGAAGATCGCGCTGGACAACATTCGCCAGGACGACGGTTTCAGCACACCCGAAGGATATTTTGAAAAGCTTTCCTCTTCCGTCATGGCGCGTGTCGCGATGGACGATCTTTCCAAAGGTTCAGACGCCGATGTGCCGGAAGGTTATTTCGATACGCTCGCCGGCCGCATTGCAGAAAAAATAGCTGCGGAAGAAAACGGCCCGGAAAAAAACAGGCGCAGAGGCCGCGTGATCGTTTTCGCCGAAGTGCTGAGGCGTTACGCGAAACCGGCCGCCATCGCCGCGTCCGCCGCACTGCTCATTCTCGCCGGGACATGGTTCGTCAATCATTCCGCCGGCGGGGAATTGAAAAACAACAGCGTCGCTTCACACACGCATGCACCTGTTTCTCCCCTGCCTGCACCGCCTTCGCCGGTTATTCAGCCCGGACCTGCCCAGCAGGATGTGGCTGTGAACAAGCCGCGCAAAAAGAAAAATCATTCCCGCGTAAACCATGAGCAGGGACAGGTCGTCAAAGTTGAAAAGCAGGATGTGATGCAATCGCTGGACCAGCTGGATGAAAACATAGTAGCGGATTTTGTGGCGGACCAAAAACCGGACGTGAACAAGCCCGCTGATCCGCCCGCAATGAACGACGCGATGTACAATTATCTGCTGAACAACAACGCAGACCTCGGAGATTTGATCAAAGATTCAAACAAGTAACCTGATGAAGCGGATTTTTTACCTGATCGTGATTTTCCTGGCGCTTGCAGCGGGCGATGCAGTTGCGCAGACGGGGGGCGGATCGTCGAAAACCGATACGACGAAAAGCACCGCCTCCGGCGCAGAACGCGTGGCCGCCCTGAAAGTCGCTTTCATCACCAAGCAGCTCAACCTTACGCCCGAAGAAGCCGAAAAATTCTGGCCCATCTACAACGAGTACCAGGCGAAACGCGATGCCATTCACAAGCAGGAACAGGAAAACCGCGACAAGATCCGCACACAGGCCGACCAGCTTTCCCCGGATGAGCTGCAGAAATGCGCCGACCTCGAAATTTCATTGCGGCAGCAGGACATGGCCTTACAGGTGGAAATGCACGAAAAGCTGAAAGCCGTTCTTCCCCCGAAAAAACTGGCGATGCTGTATGTGGCCGAAGAAGATTTCAAAAAAGAGCTGCTGCGCATTCTCACGACGGATACCGCCACCGGCAGCAAAGGCGATAAAGGCCAGAAATAGATCGTATGCCGAAACTTTTCCAGATACTCCTGCTTGCCTTTTTCCTGGTCCCGTCCAGGATTTTCGCCATTGACGGAAAAGACAGCGTGAACAGCTCGCCGGCGCCTTCGCGCACGCGCGCACGCGAGGTGAGAAATTACATCCGCCCCTGCATTTATTTCAATTACTACGGGACCAAGCCGCGGGCGGTGAAAGGAACGAACCACACGCTGAACAGCCGGCTCGGCGATTACAGCTACGCACAGTCGAACCTCGGCTGCTATGTTCCGCTCTACACGCATACGGCTTTCGGAAAAAGGGACACGACGGATGTCAATACCTTTCACCTCCTGATGACGTTCAACGCGCTCACCGACATGCCGAAATTTTCGGGTCTCGATGAACAGCATAAAATTTACAAAGGCGGACTCGGGCTTCGCGCGATCTACGGCTTCGGTTCGCAGTATGTTTTGTTCGCAGACATTTCGCCGTACGTGGTCGAAGACAGGTTCGACAAGCAGCAGACGCAGCACGTTCGTCTTGCCTCATCGTTCGTTTTCAACTGGATGATCACGCCCGCATTCAGCATGCGCTTCGGCGGAACACGGACGTTCCTGCTGGGCAACCGTTTTTACCTTCCGATGATCGGGTTCCGCGTCGGCCGCCTCGACAGCAAATTCTATTTCTCTTTCCAGTTCCCGCGCTATACGTCGTTCAACTTCCAGCCCTCGCCGAAATTCTCATTCAGCTTTTACAGCAAATCGATGGGCGGATTGTACAATTTCAGCAACGGCGATTCCATCTACAACGGGCGCGATTCGGTCATACAGTTCGGACAGTTCGGCGTGGCGCACGGCGTTCGGTTCGACTTCCGCACAGGACCTGATTTTTCCTGTTTCGTATCTGCCGGATTCGAATCATCCAATCACATCTGGTTCTATTCGTATTCGTTCAACCGGGACAATCACCTCGGCCCGCTGCATCATTTTTACGACGGCAGACCGGCCCCGGTCGGCTTCCTCAATTTCGGCGTGACGTGGCGTTTCGGCCAGGCGAAAAAGTCAACCGGCAATTACCTCATGTACGACATTTTCGACCTCAACAACACGATGGATCCGGGCGACAACAACAGCGGTCCCGGCAATGGTGACGTTACGCCGCAGTATGATAAGAAAAAGGAAATGCGGAAGGTGCAGTACAATGATGTGGTCGACCTGCTGGATGATTCGGACCTGAACTGATTTCTTCCCGATACGGTACATTTGCCCATGCCGTTCCTCAAAAGCCGTATCGCTCCCACTCCGAGCGGATTTCTTCATGCGGGCAATGCGTTTTCCTTCCTGCTGGCAGATACGCTGACACATGATCACGGCGGGAAACTGCTCCTGCGCATCGATGATCTCGACACAGAACGGAAACGGGATGAATTCGTGGAAGATATTTTCGAAAGCCTGCGCTGGCTGGGAATAACGTGGGACGAAGGTCCGGCGGATGCAGCGGATTTTGAAAAGAACTGGTCGCAGAAAACGCGCATGACAGATTACCACGCGTTGCTCGGAAAACTTTCCGGCACCGGCCGCGTGTTTGCGTGCAGCTGTTCCCGTAAGCAGCTTGCGCTTCCCTCTTTTCGCTGCGAATGTCATTTGAAAAACATCCCGCTCCAAACGGAGAATGTTTCCTGGCGCATTCACGTTCCGGCGAACTGCGTCGTGGAATTCGACGACATTTATCTCGGGAAATGCAGCGTGGATCTTGCAGAGGTCATGGGCCCGTTTGTGATCCGCCGCCGCGACGGGATTCCCGCGTACCAGGTTGCTTCGCTGGCCGACGATCTTCATTCCGGCATCAATTTCATCGTCCGCGGAAATGATCTCCTGCATTCCACGGCAGCACAGGTTTATCTTGCCTCACTGGCCGGGGAAAATGATTTCGGAAAGAATCTTTTCCTGCATCACCCGCTGGTCGAAGACGATTCCGGGAGCAAGCTTTCCAAATCGGCGGGCGCGTCATCGCTGCGGGCAATGCGCATGAACGGCGTTCCGGCGGAAATGGTGAAAACCGCTTTCCGCAAATGGCGAAACGGGATTCAGATTAATTTGCGGAAATTTGAAGACCGATAGCTCCCGCTTCCGTTATGCACCTCTTTTACGTCCCTGACCTTTCCGGCGATTCCGTTTACCTCAGCGAAGAGGAATCGAAGCACGCCGTACGTGTGCTCCGCCTGAAGAACAGCGACATCGTCGAACTCGTCGACGGGAAAGGCACGCGGGCTTACGGACGCATCGCGAACGATCACCCGAAACGCTGCGGCATTTCCATCACGGAGAAAAAAACGGAGCTGCATTCGCGTAATTATTCCATCCACCTTGCGATAGCACCGACGAAGAACGCGGAACGAATAGAATGGATGCTGGAAAAATGCACGGAAACCGGGCTCGATGAGATCACGTTTCTCGACTGCGAAAATTCAGAACGTTCACGCATCAACATGGAACGGATGGAGAAAGTTGCCGTCTCCGCGATGAAGCAGTCGAGGCAATCACGTCTTCCGCTCATTCACCCGCTGACTGATTTTGAAAAATTTATTTCGCAGGATTTTCACGGGCAGAAATTCATCGCGCATTGTTCCGGGAACGAACGCAAAAATTTCGCCGCCGCGGTCGGGAAAGGGAAAAACGTGCTGGTGCTTATTGGTCCCGAAGGCGATTTCTCACCGGAAGAGATACGTCTCGCCGACTCGAACGGCTTCGGGGATGTTTCCTTTGGCGATAACCGGCTGCGGACGGAAACCGCGGGATTATTCGCCGTTGCAGGAATTCATATCGTAAACGCAGCGCCGTGAATGAAAAAACAACTGCGTACAGCGGCAGGATTGAAACAGAAGAGCTGCCACGGGTGCCCGCAATTATATTCGCTTCGCAAAAAAACAGGGTAAAAATTTTCCGGAATTGCCTGTAAGCTTTACCGCCCGGTGATTTTCGGATGAAAATCCGCCGCATGAAGGAGAATATCTTTCAGCCGTGCGTCCGCTTCTGACGAAAGCCTGTTTTCCAGCGATTTGCTTTTCCCTCCCGCACGCCGCACAACCTTGATCGTGTCGAGCACATCGTGCCACTTCCCGATCTCGTCCTGCAGCGAATGGAGATAAGAAGTATCCATGCGGATTTTTTCCACCAGCCTCCCCGGAAGAAACGAATGCAGATACAACAGGTTCTTCATGCGCGCACGGAGATCGTGAAGCGATTCTTCGCCGGTATCTTTCTTCAGCTTCCGCCCGATCGCCGCCATCTCTTTTTCGAAAAACCGCACGATCTTCTCCGTTTTTACGCCATCTGCTGCATGCGCAAAAAGGCGCGGATATTTCCCGATCCGTTCCGCGCGCTTCGCTGCATTCGCCGCAAAACGCCTGGCGTCCTTCAGCATGGAAGTGCGAAGGTTCTCGATGAACGGACCGGAAGGCGTTTTCAGATCGTGCAGCACCTGGAGATGAATATAGGCTGAGCGGATCTTTCCTGCCTTGCGAAAAACCCGGCGGAACGATGCGAACGTTTTTCCGGGCCGGCCTTTACGCTGCGGATCGAACAGGATGAAAAAAGCGTTGACCCTTTTCAGCTCCACGCGCAAGCGGTGAATGGTTTCCTGGGAATGCTTCTTCCTGTACGACCTGAGCAGCCGGACGATATTCTGACATCGTTCAGAAAAAATCTCCTCCTGGAATTTTCTGCCGAGCTTCCCTTTCATTTTCTGAAAGTAACTATTCCCCCGCTGCGTCATGTTACGCCTGCCGGAATTCTGGCTCTGCCGCCCGGAAAAAACGCGCACAACGCCACGACGTGCCGGAAATCTGTCAGGGGAAAACCGTATTTTTGCAGCCGGCTGCAGAGGCCGTAAAGTTCCCAACATTTCAGCAGAACAATTATGTCACAGGTAGAACTGATCATTCCCCGTCTGGGAGAAAGCGTGAACGAGGCCACGATCATCAAATGGCTGAAGAACGAAGGCGATAAAGTGTCAGCCGACGAGCCGGTGCTCGAGATCGCGACGGATAAGGTGGATACGGACGTTCCCTCGCCATACAGCGGCATCCTGGCGAAACAGCTTTTCAAAGAAGGTGACGTTGTCGCCGTAGGCAAAGCGGTGGCCATGATCTCGACCGAAGCCGGTGCGGCGGTTACACAGGCGCCTGTGAACACGCCTCCTGCAGAAGAGAAAAAAGCTGAAATTGTTTCTGCTGAAGTGAAAGCGCAGGTCGCCGTTTCCGCCGAACAATCCGTAAAATCCTCCGGCACTTCGCGTTTCTATTCACCGCTGGTGAAGAACATCGCGAAGAAAGAAGGCATTTCCGTGCAGGAGCTGGAAGCCATCGAAGGAACAGGAATGCACGGGCGTGTAACGAAAAACGATATCCTCAATTATATCCCGAACAAAGGACAGCTGCACACACAGGTGCAGCAGCAGGTGCAGGAAGCTTCGGTTATTTCCAACGGGAACGGTTCCGCCGGTAAAAAGGAAACCGTTCAGCCGGTACAGCAAATGCAGAAGCCGAACGTGACGATGATGAACGGCGACGAGATCGTGGAGATGGACCGCATGCGCAAGCTCATTGCCGATCACATGATCATGAGCAAGCAGACATCCGCGCATGTCACTTCCTACGTGGAAGCCGACGTGACGAACCTCGTGCTCTGGCGGAACAGGGTGAAGAACGCATTCGAGAAACGCGAGAATGAAAAGCTCACGTTCACACCGATGTTCGTGGAAGCCGTCGTGAAAGCCATCAAGGATTTTCCCATGATCAACGTTTCCGTCGATGGAACGAAGATCATCGTGCGGAAGAACATCAATATCGGGATGGCGGCCGCGCTGCCCAGCGGGAACCTCATCGTTCCTGTCATCCGCAACGCAGACCGCATGAACCTTTTCGGTCTTGCCGCCACGGTCAACGACCTCGCCGGCCGCGCACGCGCCGGGAAGCTCCTTCCCGACGAAATCCAGGGCGGAACCTACACGATCTCCAACGTCGGCACATTCGGCAACGTCATGGGCACGCCGATCATCAACCAGCCGCAGGTGGCGATCC
>DASTSF010000132.1:0-3137 GCA_035760825.1 Bacteroidia bacterium | reverse complement strand
AGCACAAGAAGTTTTTTCACAAAGCACAAGAAGTTTTTTCACAAAGCGCACGAAGGTTTTTCATGGAGAACGCGAGGGAAACAACAAACGGCGGAATCGAAACTGGCAACCGGCAACCGTCCTACTGGATATTCGCCCCGTAGAAATTCGCGTCGATCAGTTCTTCGAGTGTTTTCCGTTCTCCCTTGTACGTTGCGGTGATCCACGCATCGGTAATGCCACGTTTGATGACCACCTGGCGGAATGCTTCCGCTTCGCGGATCGTTTTGAACTGGCGCATCGTGAAACGCGTGATGCTGTCGTTGTAATTCCGGATGTCGGCCGGACCCAGGTCTGCCAGCTGCGGGTATTTGAAATTTTCAGGATGGCGGTAAGCGCCGATCTGCACGGTGTAAATGAGCCCGTCGTGGCAATAGTTCCCCGTAAGCGCGAGGAATTTCCGGTAAACGGCCGTGTCGTTAAGTGATTTATCCTTGAACCACGTAAGATCGACCGGCATGTCGTTGCACGGCGGGCTGGCAAAGAATTCGGGAACCGTTTTACGCTGCCCGAAATAAAACACCGTCACCAGCGATTTCGCGGCAACCGAATCTTTCGCGACCAGGTTTGTCCTGAAATCATCCGCTTCCTTCAGCGTATTCCACGGTCCGAGGTAATAACGAACGTGACCGTCGGGATAGGTTTTCGTTTCGATCTTCCCGAACTGTGCAAAGAAAACCGTGTCTTTCGGATCGGAAATTTCGAGCTTGTAGGTAAGCCCGTCCGCCTGGAAAGTTCCGTAATCATTCACGATCTGGTTGTACCCGTAATTCGATCCGATCGTCGTGTTGAGCGTTCCCTGGCGGCTCATCACCACCTTCGTATCCGTACGCGGAACATAATCCTTCCGCCTGTATTCGGTGTGATAATACGAGGGGATCGTCTGGCGGACGCCGCTCTTGTAGACCACCACTTCGGAATTGGACGCAATGGTGGAATCTTTATTCGCCAGCTGGCTGCGATACAGTTCCGCATCCAGCATTGTCTTGAAAGGCCCCACCGAATACCTGACCATGCCGTCGGGTAAAACTTCGCGGTGGATCGGTCCCATCGTCGTCAGCTTCGTCGAATCGAAATCCTTCGGGTCCTGGTAGGTACCGAGATCGACGACGTAGTTCACCGTCGAATCGTAATCGGAGCCGTGCCTTTTCAGCAGCTGCTGGTAAACGCGCTGCTCATACACCTGGTCGTTCTGCTGCGCGCGAATATCTTTCAGCTGGTCGTCGATCTTCTTTTGCAGCACATCATTCGAATCCGCCACCATGGGCTGCATCTTCTGCGTCGTGTCGCGCGGCAATGAATCACCCGGTGTGACGAAATTATAATCCTTATTCACCTGCACGTACGTATCGAGTCCTTTTACATTGACATATTCGAAATACGGATCGAAACCGTCAACTTCGATCGCGACCTTGTACGTGTTGCCGGGCTTCAGCGCAATAAGATATTTTCCCGACATCGCGTTCGAATGATAATTGCCATACGTATTTCCGTTGGCGGAATCCGTCACGTCGATCTTTGCATTGGCCGGCGTTCCATTCACCGTCACAAATCCGACGACAAGCGCGAGGATGGGCGGCTCACCCTGGAATCCCGGCGTTACCGTGTAAATGTCCTGCTGCCCGAGTCCGCCGCGGCGATCGGAAGAATAATAACCTGTGCCACCGTCAGCCGTGAGTGTATAATATCTTTCATTCGAAGGCGTGTTCACCGGGTAACCGAGGTTGACCGGCGTCTGCCATGCGCCGTTCTTGAAATGCGTGTAAAAAAGATCGTAGCCGCCCATGCTGTTGTGGCCTTCCGAACAGAAAAAAAGATTGATGCCGTCGGGATGAATAAAAGGAGCGTCATCATTATAAGGAGTGTTTACCGCCGGACCCAAATTTTCCGCCGGACCCCACGTTCCGTCCGACTGCCGGTGAGAAACGTAAATATCCCTTCCGCCCATTCCGCCCGGGCGGTCGCTGGCGAAATAAAGCAGCTGCCCGTCGCTGGAGAGCGAGCAGCTTCCTTCCCAGTAAGGCGTGTTGACGTTCGGACCGAGATTGACGGGTGTCGACCACACATCGCCGTTGAGTGTGCTCATGTAAAGGTCGCCGCCGTCTTTCGCCGTGCTTTTGAAAATGAAAAGTATCTGCCCGTCATTCGACGTTGCCACGCAGGCGTCGTGGTGGTTCGTGTTGATGTTGTTGCTGATCGGGTCGGGATCGAGCCACCGGTCGCCGACTTTCTGCGAAACAAAAATATCCTCGTAATAATCACCGGTTGAATCGGGACGGAATTTCGCATCCTGCAATCCGCCCGTGCTGCGCACGCCGCGGTACGTGAAGATGAGCGTGGTTTCGTCAATGGAAATAACGGGCGCATATTCCGAATTATCCGTGTTCACCGGGTAGCCGACATTCCGGATCTGGACATCGGCCGTATCCTGCATGATCACTTTCGCGTTGTTGCAATACTGGATGTAGCGCTGGATCTCCTTTTTCTCCTTATCGTTCGGGTTGTCGTCCGTCATCGATTTGTTGAAGCTGGCGATCGCGTCGTCAAAACGGTAATTCAGGTGATAGGCGCGGCCGAGGTAAAAATTGATCCGCGGGAGATCTGGCTCCAGGTCGCGGGCTTTTTCAAGATGCACGACGGCCTGGTCTTTTTCATCATCCTTGTACAGGTAACAGATGCCCAGCTGGTAATGGTAATAAGCGTCGTCGGGATGAGCGTCGGAGAGATTTTTGTAGAGCGGGAGCGCGCGCAGGAAATCACCTTCTTCAAAATAATATTCCGCGTCCTCGAGCCATTTTTCCTCCTGCTTCTTTTTCTTCTTGTCGCCATTGCCTCCAAAAACAAATAACGGAACACAGATACACAGCAATACAAAAGCTACCCTGCTTCGGATCATACGGCTAAAATGGATAATTCGCTAACGGCAATTCTTCAGCCGATCCCTTAATTTTTAACACCCGAAAGTTGAAATCCGCGAATTCCGTTAACCCGCGCTTTGCATTAATTCCCCAGCTTTGCCGGATTCCATCCTGCATCAACATGAATTTCACCGATCCGAAAGTCGAAGAGTACGCCTCCCTTTTTTCATCGCCGGAACC
>DASTSF010000131.1:0-2134 GCA_035760825.1 Bacteroidia bacterium | reverse complement strand
ACGATGCGCATGCGGATATCGAATGCGGCGTGATCGGAGAAAAACCATGCCACACCGGTTCCGGCGTAACCGCGGAAACCGTTGTTGGTTCCGTTGGTAGAGGTCCCGTTGAACTTGGTATGCGTGGCGCCGAACTGGTAGCCGCCGTTTCCGAAAAGATAAGGGCGCCATTTGTTTTTATCCGGCGTTCCGAAGAAATAACGGAGTCCGGGCGCTACATAGAAATACACATTGCTCGATGAAAAGGAAGAATCCTTCAGGGCGGCGAATCCTCCGCCGAAATCCGTTCCCAGCGCTAAATGATCACCCGTGAACCAGTACATTTCCGGTGTAAGGTCGAAATTGTAAGCCTTGTTCTTGTAATTGAGGTCGAGGCGTCCCATGCCGCCTACTTCGCGCCAGCCTTTGCCGGTTTGTGCGAAGAGTGTGACTGCAGAAAAGCCGATCAGGCAGAAGGAAAGGGCGAGTCGTTTCATCGGGAGCATGGTTTTGGTTAGAATTCTAAAGATAAGGTTTCAGGTGAAAAAAGAAAACCGGTGGCGAAGTGACCCGCGTTGCGTGTGAAACTTTTTTTGCTGCGGTGTTTTTCTGTCAAAAGAAATCGGCTGCAAAGGCATGACCTCCTGAAGCTTTACGGTGGAAATTAAAAATCCGCGGAACGAACCTGCCGGATCCGCGATTACATACGGTTGCTCATGGAACTCTTCTTACCTTTGCCATCCTTATGACCCTTGAAGAGATTACCGGGTTGTATGAGCAAAGTCCCCGTTGCGGGGAAGTGATTACAGAAATAAGCGGAGCGCGTGCGGCAGGAATTCAGCTCAGGGGTTTGGCCGGTTCCGCAGGGGCATTTTTTGCCTCGGCCGTCCTGCAGCGGTCTTCGCAATCCCATCTTTTCATTCTCGGCGATAAGGAAGAGGCTGCTTATTTCCTCAACGATCTCGAAGGACTTCTCGGCGTGAATATGGATGAAACGGGAACGCGTTCTTCATTTCCCGTGCTCTTTTTCCCGGCGTCCTACCGCCGCCCGTACCAGGTGGAAGATACTGACAACGCGAACGTGCTCCTGCGCGCGGAAGTGCTCGACCGTATTCGCCGCGAGAAAAAAGTGGCTGTCGTCACCTATCCCGGCGCGCTCGCTGAAAAAGTCGTGACGCGCCAGCTGCTCGAAAAAAATACGCTGCAGCTGAAACGCGGCGAAAAAATTTCCATCGCGTTCGTGACGGATCTCCTGAACGAATACGGCTTCGAACGCAACGATTACGTTTATGACGCGGGGCAATACGCGGTGCGCGGCGGCATCGTCGATGTGTTTTCGTTTGCGAACGAGCATCCGTACCGCATCGAATTTTTCGGCGATGATGTGGAATCCATCCGCACCTTCGATCCGCTGACGCAGCTTTCGGTAAAAAACCTCGACCGCCTCACCATCATTCCCAACGTGCAGGGAAAGCTGCTCACCGAAAGCCGCGAATCGTTCTTCGAGTATTTTTTCACGGCGCGGCACGACGGGCAGAACGTGAACGTGGTGTGGATATCCGACATCGAAACGACCGGCGCGGTTGTGCAGAAGGAATTCGAAGCGGCGGAAAAAGCGTTCGCCGAACGCACGGAAGAATCGCCCGTGCGCCACCTTTCGCCCGCGGAGCAATTCATTGATGAAGCAACGTTCAGGGAAACGCTGCGGCGATTTCATGTCATTGAGTACGGCAGCCGTTTCATTCTTGAAAATGCACGCGCGATAACGTTCAGCACGCACCCGCAACCGGCGTTCAGGAAAAATTTCGACCTGCTCACGCAGGAGCTGGCGAAAAATTCTGCCGCCGGAATGAAGAACATCGTCTTTACCGACAGCGCGAAGCAGGCCGAACGCCTGCATTCCATCTTCACCGATATAGGCCGCAAGCTCGATTATTCGCCCATCGTGCATTCTGTGCATGAAGGTTTTTCAGATACCGATCTGAAGATCGCGTGCTACACGGATCACCAGGTGTTCGAACGTTATCACCGCTTCCGCCTGCGCGACGGTTTCCAGCGGAAGAAGGAAGCGATGACGATCAAAGAATTGCGCGGACTCAACCCGGGCGATTATGTCGTGCACATCGATCATGGCGTGGGACGTTTCGGCGGACTT
>DASTSF010000130.1:0-4185 GCA_035760825.1 Bacteroidia bacterium | reverse complement strand
CATTGCACGTCTCGCCCAGCTGGCGCGCGCTATCGGCATCCATCTCATCATCGCCACGCAGCGGCCTTCGGTCAACATCATCACGGGAACGATCAAAGCGAACTTTCCTTCCCGCATCGCTTTCCGCGTAACGTCGAAGATCGATTCACGCACGATCCTCGATGCGGGCGGCGCCGAGCAGCTCATCGGCCGCGGCGACATGCTCTACTCCACCGGCAACGACCTTATCCGCCTGCAGTGCGCGTTCGTGGATACGCCCGAAGTGGAAAAGATCACCGACTTCATCGGCAACCAGCGCGGCTACGTCAGTGCGTTCCTGCTGCCCGAATACGTGGACGAGAACAGCGAAGCGAAGCTCGAGATCGATGCCGGCGACCGCGACCCGCTCTTCGAAGAAGCGGCGCGCATCATCGTCACGCACCAGCAGGGATCCGCATCATTGCTGCAGCGCAAGCTGAAGCTCGGTTACAACCGCGCAGGACGCATCATCGACCAGCTGGAAGCCGCGGGCATCATCGGCCCGTTCGAAGGAAGCAAAGCGCGCGACGTGCTCGTGAAAGATCCGATGGCGCTCGAGGAGATTCTTTCTTCGGCCGGCGGCAAAAATGAGGTGTGAGTACGTTAAACGATTGCACACCAGCTTCGTCAGACAAAAAAAAGACTAAAAATCCCGGCCGGAAAACGCTGAACAAAAGCGATTCGTAATTTTGGAACGCTTTTTGAATTATCTCCTCCAGAAAAAATCAAGCAATGAAAATCCTGTCACACCAATTGCTGCTCATCCCTGCATTTCTTTTTGCCGGGAAAGTAATGGCGCAGCAACCCGCCACGAACGATTACGACCCGAAAGCGAAAACCATTCTCGACGACGTAAGCAAAACAGCGAAATCCTATTCCACGATCACCGCTGAGTTCACCATTACCACGAAAAAAACAGACGGCACTTCCGACTCCAAAGACGGTACGATCGTTCTCAAGGGAAGCAAGTACAAGCTGACGCTGAACACGAAGGTGAAAGACAAAATGTACGCGGAGGAATATTACAACGACGGCAAAACCACCTGGGCGTATGTGCAAAAGGACAATGAAGTGACGATCGACAACGCACCGGATCCCAACAAGAAAAAAGAAGGAACGTTTTCCGTAAGCGATATTTTTTCCGATCCCGCGAAAGGATTCAAATACCGCTTCATCAAGGAAGAAACCCTCAACGGGAAAGTGGTGCAGCAGATCGAGCTCTACCCCGAAAAGCCGGACAAGAAAAATTATCACACCATCAAGCTCACCATCGATAAAGTAAAGAAGCAGGTGATCTCGGCCGTCCAGGTGAACAACGACCAGTCGACGATTACGTACACGATCAAAAAATTCACGCCCAATCTCGACGTTCCGGATTCCACGTTCCAGTTCGACAAAAAAACACATCCCGGTGTAAAAGCGATCGATCTGCGCGAAGATGACGACGACGGCGACAGCGCCAAGTAATAAACTTTCTGAACAGAAAAGCGGCTTGATGTTAAGCCGCTTTTTTGTTTTCTGAAAATTGAGGTTAACTGCAATAATTTAGACGAGAACCTTCTTTTTTGCCGCCGGAAAGGTCAAATCCCCGACCAAATACATCATCTTTTGTTTTCCCCGGAAGCTGTTAGTGCTTTGTAACTAACTGATTTTGATTTTACTAATTAGATTTTTATATTTGAAAAAGGCAAACTTAACAAACACAAACAACCTAATTCGTTTTAACGCATGAAATCAACCCGGGTAAAAATCCTGCGTGCAAGTTTGTTTGCACTGCTGCTGCTTTTCACTGTAAAAGCAAAGAGCCAGGTGATCTCCAGTCCGCCCCCGGAATCGAGGTACACAACACTTAAAATTTACATCGGAAGTTATCCCGATTCCATGACTTCCGTACGTTTCTCCAAAAGCCTGGTGAACAGCTATGATCCCAAGATCGTAGCAACTGCAGCTTCTTTTTCGGAAGGAACGGTAACCGTAACATTTGATCCTTCGCTGCTCACGGAGGAAAACCTGCTGCAGATCATTCGCATGGACGGGTATTATAATCCCTGCTATTTCGATGGCTACACCAAGTATCTTCTTGATGCGCATGGCAATCTTGTTTCGGAAGACGTAAAACATTAATCCCTGTCAGACCCTATGAAAAATATTTACGCTCTTTCAGTTTTCTTCCTCATTGCGGCAGGTTTCGGAAATCATCTTTCGGCACAGAACCCTACCGACCTTTGTTCCGGCGCGCCCTCGCTCAGCGTCAATGCGAGCTGTGTGAATACGGCGTATACACAGGCGGCCACTCACACGGTCACCGTACCCAACCCCAGCTGTGCAACAAACTACCGCGACAGCTGGTATAAATTCACGGCGACCACCACTTCCACCACGATCACGGCAAGCACGAACAGGGACCTCGCCATTGTGGTGTATTCCGGAACCTGCGCTTCGCTTACGGAGATCGCCTGCGCCAATGCCGCCGGTTTCGGCGGATCGGAAAGCACCACGTTCGGAACCGCGATCGGAACAACTTACTATGTGGCCCTGATGCGCGTAAATAATGCGGCGTCAAATACAATGACAGGTAATATCTGCATCGTCGGGAGCACACCGCCCGCCAATGACGATCCCTGTTCCGCGACCGCGCTTACCGTCGGTGGTTCATGTTCGTATACAGCGGGAAACAATAACGGGGCATCCAACTCGACCGGAATTCCTGCACCCGGCTGTGCATCGTACAGCGGCCAGGATGTATGGTACACCTGTACGGTACCCGCATCAGGTTTCCTCAATATCACTTTGGAAACCGGTACCATCACGGATGGCGGAGCCGCGCTTTATACCGGTACCTGCGGCTCACTTACTCTCTTCAGCTGCGATGACGATGGAGCCGGCTCGAGCGGACTGATGCCTTATTTCAACCTTAGTTGTGTAACACCGGGAACCCAGATCTGGATACGCGTCTGGCAATTCGGCGGAGGCACCGGAACATTCCAGATCTGCGCGTATAATCCCGGCGGATCCTGTACGCCTCCTGCGAATGATGATCCCTGCTCCGCAACGGCCCTCACCGTCGCCGCTTCCTGCAGCTACGCAACCTACACGAACCAGAATGCTGGTCCGTCCGTTGGTGTTCCTGCTCCCGGATGCGCAGGTTATTCCGGCGGCGACGTGTGGTTTACCGCAACTGTTCCCGCTTCCGGCAACCTGAACATCGATACGCAAACCGGTGTCGTCCTCGACGGAGGAATGGCGGCCTACTCAGGAACCTGCGGATCGCTGACACTTATTTCGTGCGATGACGACGCGTCTGCAAATGGCGCAATGCCCTATCTCTCGCTGACCTGCCTGACACCGGGAACAACGATCTGGATACGTTTCTGGGAATACGGGAACGACAATGACGGAACGTTCGGTATCTGCGTTACGGATCCGGGCGCTTCCGGGTCCACGCCTGCCAATGATCTTCCCTGTAATGCCACATCTCTTTCACTCAGCGTTACTACGACGGGAAACAATACCAACGCAACGAATTGCAACGAGCCTGCTGATCCGGGCTGTTGGGTGAATGGTACCAACCAGTCTAATACCGTATGGTTCTCCGTGGTTTGTCCGGCATCCGGCCAACTCGATATCCGCACCGGGCTCGGAACGCTTACGAATACGCAGATCGAAGTTTTTTCGGGGACGTGCAGTTCGCTTACCTCGATCGGGTGCAGCAACAACGTCACGCTTTGCGGAAATACACAGAACTGGTCGGAAGTGGACCTTACCGGCCTCACCCCCGGGGCAACTTACTACGTCCGCGTAGACGGACACAACGGGCAGGTCGGCGATTTCAGCATCACCGCCATTGACGGAACATCCAGCTGGCCTCCTGTTTTCGGACAGGATTGCCAGCAGGCGATGCCGGTGTGCAGCTCCACTTCAACCATCGGTGACCCCGGCTTCATCGGCAGCGGGAACTATTGTGATTACCCGGGAAATGCGACCGGGTGCCCCGGCGGTTCCTGCATCTACGTCGGGGAACGGAATTCCGTCTGGTATTCCTTCACCATCGGATCGAACGGAACGCTCAGCTTTACACTGACACCGAACACACCGTGCGACTATGACTTCGCGTTGTACGACGTTTCCGGTAATCCCAACGGATGCACGGATATTGCGTCGAACTCC
>DASTSF010000129.1:0-9921 GCA_035760825.1 Bacteroidia bacterium | reverse complement strand
TTCGAGCTTCTTCCGTATTCGCTGAGCATTTACCTGAGCGCGGCGGCTGTCGTTTACCTGCTGATCGGCTTCCTGCTCAGCCGTGCGTTTATCTCGCCTTTTTTCGACAAGATCGCCAGGCATCCCGTCCTTCGCGGACCTGCTGTCGGGTTCGGCGTCGGCGTCATGGTTTACCTCGTGGCGATGGTGGTGCACGTAACCTTCAACAAAGACCTTGATTTCAGGTATCTCCTGCTCGACATTACCTGGCAGGGTGTGGAAGAAGCGCTGGGCGGACTTGTTGTCGGGATCGTTTACCTCGTTGTTTTCGAGAATGTTTTTCACCCCGTTCCTGAAGAGAACGATCACGAGGATCAGTAACCGTATTTCTCTTTCCAGCACTTTTTCAGGTATGCACGCAGCTCATTCTCACGTGCATTGTTGCCGGGGTCATAGATCTTCGAGCCTTTGATGCGGTCGGGAAGATATTCCTGTTCGCTGAAATTTCCTTCGTGTGCATGCGCGTATTCGTAATCTTTCCCGTAACCGATCTCTTTCATCAGGCTGGTGGGCGCATTGCGGATGTGAAGCGGAACGGGAAGATCGCCGGTGCTGGCCGCGAGCGCCGATGCTGTTTCGATGGCCATGTACGATGCGTTGCTCTTGGGTGAAGAAGCGAGATAAGTGGCGCACTGCGAAAGGATGATCCTCGATTCGGGCATGCCGATCATGTTCACCGCCTGGAAACAGCTGGTGGCGAGGAGCAGCGCATTCGGGTTGGCGTTGCCGATATCTTCGGAGGCGAGGATGACCATTCTCCGCGCAATGAAGAGCGGATCTTCTCCGCCGGCGATCATGCGTGCCATCCAGTAAACCGCGGCATTCGGATCGCTGCCGCGCATGGATTTGATGAACGCGGAAATAATGTCGTAATGCTGCTCGCCGCTTTTGTCATACAGCGCAAGGTTCTGCTGTATCGTTTTCAGCACCGATTCATTGGTGATGGTGATCTCGTCCGCATTCGCCGCGTTCACCACGAGTTCGAGTGCATTGAGCAGCTTGCGCGCATCTCCGCCGGAAACGCGAAGCAAAGCTTCATATTCTTCGAACACGATCTTTTTCTTTTTCAGCTCCGGGTCTTTTTCCGCGGCATGATGCAGCAGCTGCACGAGATCATCCTTCTCGAGCGGTTTCAGGATATACACCTGGCAGCGGGAAAGCAGTGCCGATATCACTTCGAAAGACGGGTTTTCCGTCGTTGCGCCGATGAGCGTGATCGTGCCTTTTTCCACGGCGCCGAGCAGGGAATCCTGCTGTGCTTTGCTGAACCGGTGAATTTCATCGATGAACAGCACGGGCTGGTTCGTCCCGAAGAAGGCCTGGCTTTTCGCTTTGTCGATCACTTCGCGGATGTCTTTTACGCCGGAGTTGATTGCGCTCAACGCGTAGAACGGACGTTTCAGCCGGGAAGCGATGATATTCGCGAGCGTCGTTTTTCCCACGCCCGGCGGACCCCAGAAGATCATCGAATGGATGTTCCCGGACTCGATCGCTTTGCGCAGGACAGCACCTTCTCCCACGAGGTGTTTCTGCCCGATGTATTCATCGAGCGTGGCGGGTCGCAGACGTTCGGCCAGTGGAATGCTCATGAAGTAAAGGTCGGTTTTTAAGGTTTAATGTTCAACGTTCAATGTCCGAAGTTCTCCGGCTTTTCGCTTCCGTATAGGAATTCATGCTGCCGGCCTGTGAAACGGCACGGTTTTTACGGACGTATCCCTTAAAGTTTAACTTTGTGAACGTCAAAAAAAGAAAAAGATGAAAAGCCTGAAGACCCTTGCTGCAGGAGGATTCCTGTTCGTGCTCACCGCCTCGTTCGTGCTCACCGGCGATACCTCGTCGATCGAAGGAAAAGTTTACAAGGTCAGCATTTCGGAAGCGAAGAAAGGAAAATCCGGGCCCAACAGCGATGACGATGTTTCGTTCAAGAGCGGAAAATTCAAATGCAAATTCTTCGGGAAGAATGCAGGCGCAGATGCGATCGCGATCGAGCTGACGACCGACTCGACCTACAGCGATGATTCGGGAGAAGATATGCTGTATGTCGAATTCGAAGGAGAAATGACGAACAAGCTCGAGGAGAATGTAAAAGTTACCGGCACCATCGACGGCTACGGAATAGAAGGCAACGTCGAGCTTTCGAAGAAAGGCAAGGTGAAACACCACTGGGATTACGTGGGAAGCCTGAAAGAGAAGAAAAAGCACTGATCACAATAAAAGCAGGCGCCGCGAAACCGCGGCGCTTTTTTATTTCTTCGCTTCGTCGAGCTTCGAGTCGATGAGGTCCTTGGGAACAAGCCCTTCGTTCCTCCAGGTCATTTTACCGTTGTTAAAGATCATGAGTGTGGGAAGCGCGGTGATGCGCAGCGAATCGGCAAGCTGTGAATCGCGGTCGGCATCCAGTTTGAGAACGGTGAGCGAACCTTTTCGTTCGGCTTCGATCGTTTCGATTGTGGGCTTGAGCATCTGGCAGGGCCTGCACCACGTTGCGCTGAAATCCACAAGCACGAGCAAACCCGAATTAACGGTCTTGCTGAAATCGCCCGTCGTGAAAGCCGGTGAGGCTGTCGATTGCTGCCCGGTTTCCTGCGTCAGCGGGAGATTGGCCATTGACCAGGAGCGCAGCCCGTTCTCCAGCTCGTAAACTGTTTTGAAACCGTTCTTCCTGAAAAATTCCGCCGCCTCATGGCTTCTTCCGCCGGAAAGGCAATACACCAGCACGGGCTTCGATTTGTCGAGCGCCATCGCGCCGTCGCTGAAGCCGCTCCCGTTCCAGTCGATGTTCTGCGCACCGCTGATGTGTCCCGAATTGAATTCGCCCGGCGTGCGCACGTCGATCAGCTGTACGCCGGCAAGGGAATCGATCAGCACCGAAAAACGGCCGGCCGGAACGCTTCCGCCTGCCATCGAAGAAGAGGAGGTGCAGGAAACCAGGAACGCGAAAACGGGGAAGAGGAAGATGAATTTTTTCATGCGGCAAAAGTACTGTTTATGAAAGTTTGGAAAGTCTCAAAGTTTCGCGTTCGCGGTTCGGGACGACAATCACATTGCGGATCGTATCACCCGTTCCAGTTCATCCGGGCCCATTGTTCCCGAATGTTTCCATACCACGTTTCCATTCTTGAAAAGCAGCATGGTGGGAACGGCGCGGATACCGTAGCTGCCGGCGGCCGCAGGATTTTTATCCACATCCACTTTCAGGATGTGCGCGGAATCCCCGACGCGGGAAGAGACTTCGGAAAGAACCGGTGCCATCGCCTTGCACGGTCCGCACCACTCAGCAAAAAAGTCGACGAGCACCGGTTTTCCCGAATTGATCAGCTCTCTGAACGAAGCAGCCATTATTTTTCTTTTAAAGATTGAAGCTGTTCGTTGAGCCCGGCCCACCCGCCGGCGTTATAGACTTCTTTGAATCCTTTTCCTTTCAGGATGGAGGTCGCCATGCCGCTGCGTGCGCCGGAAGCGCAGCAAAGGATGATCGGCGATTTGCCTTTGAGCTTCCCGATGTTGTGTTCGATCGCTCCCACGGGAATGTTGATGGAGCCTTTGATGTGTCCTGCGTTGAACTCCGACTGTGAACGTACGTCCACGATGATCTTGTTCTTTTCCAGCAGCAGTTCGTCGGGAAGCATGCTTCCACCGAGACCGAAAATACGTTTGAATCCGTCCAGCATAATTATTTTGTTTTGTGCAAAGTTGCGGTGGAAAAAAGGCGGGGAACGTGACCCCGGTCACAGAAGTCTCAGAGGCCTGTCACTTTTTTCCAGACGGCGAACGCGATGAAGCGGAAGGTCCTCCCGTTCTCCGGCATTCCTTCGACGGAAAAGAAAGTGTCGAAATCTTTCAGCAGCTTTTCTTTTTTCAGTATGCCGCCGAAATCCTGTTCGAAGTAAGGCCGGAACTGGTCGCGCAGCTGTGTGATCCATTTGTTGTTCGGGGTGGCGTAGCCGAGTTTGTCTTTCCGGTTGCGGATGGAATCAGGAATGAAGGGAGCCGCGGCTTCACGGAGGAGGTATTTGGTTGTGGCGTTCCGGATCTTCATCGTTCCCGGGATGCGGAAAACTCGCCCGATCAGTTTGTGGTCGTCGGCGAACGGCGTGCGCGATTCCACGGAATGCCACATCGAGCAGCGGTCCTCGCATTTCAGGTAACCTTTGAGCCGTGTGTTGACGAATTCACCGCGAAGCGCTTCGTTGAGTGTTTTCGGCGGAGAAACGGGACGGTAATTTTTTTTGTAAACCGAAATGAGCGCTTTGTCGAGATAGGCGATATCGGGGAAATAATTTTTCTGCACGAGCAGGCGCAGGCTGAGCGGGAGGGAAGGGAACGTCACCTGTTTCAATCGTTCCCTCCGGTTGTAAAGCTTTGCTTCGTGCAGTCCGAACGCATTTTTTTCCGCGGCGAGAATGCCTGTTTGCCCCGCCGATCTCAGCTCGTTCCAGAACGGGATGAAATACGGTTTGTAGCCCGCGAACAATTCATCGCCGCCCTGCCCGTCGAGGACGACGCGTATGCCGTTATCGCGCACCAGCTTCATGACGCGGTGCTGCGCATAAGTGCTCGTGCTCCAGATGGGAACATCCTGGCTGAAAATAAGCTCTTCGATATCGCGGACCAGCTCGCCCGGTTCCGGTGTTACCGTAAACCATTCCGCGCCCGTGCGCGAAACCATTTCCGCCGCCCATTTCCGCTCGTCGATCTCCGCATCGTCGAAGACGGCGGTGAACAGCTTCAGCCGTTCGCCCACGTTTATTTTTTCGTGACGGCTGATCATGTCGCCGATGATCCCGGAAATCGCCGAGCTGTCGATCCCGCCGCTGAGGCAGGAGCCAACGGGAACATCCGACCGCATGCGCAGGCGGACGGCTTCGGTCAGCAGCTCGCGCGTTTCTCCAATGAATTTCGCGTACTGCGCTTCGGTGTAATTCGCTTCTTCTTCCTGTTCTTCCGGGCTGAACCATTGCCATTGGGTGAATGCACCGCTTTCCGTGCCGAGCGTGAATGCGCAGCCGGGAAAGAGCTCGAGGATGTTGCGGAAAAAGCTTTCCTCGCGGTATTCGATCTCGCCCGCAACGAAATAATCCGCCACCGCGACCTCGCTGAGCGAAGTTTGGACGAACGGGTTTTTCAGCAGCGCTTTTTGCTCCGAAGCGAACGTAAAAACGTTTTTATCGTGATAGTAGTAGAACGGTTTCACCCCGAAGCGGTCGCGTGATCCGAACAGCATTTTTTTCCGGCTGTCCCAGATAACGAACGCCCACATGCCGTTGAATTTTTCGCAGCAGCTCTTTCCCCATTTATCATAAGCGGCGAGAATGACCTCGGTATCGGTGCGTGTGCGGAAGGTGTAGCCATGCTGTTCCAGCTCGGTGCGCAGCTCGATGTAATTGTAAACTTCGCCGTTGTACGTGATCCAGGTATTTCCATCGGCAGAGCAGAGCGGCTGATGGCCGGCGGGACTCGTATCGATGATCGCCAGGCGACGGTGTGCAAGCACGATCTTCGCTGCGTTTTTTTGTTCTGAAATATTTTTTTTCGGCGAATGCGGAAAAGAGGAAGAAATAATTTCAGCGGGTGTGTCGGAAGAAAAACAGCTGACCGTTTCATTTTCCGAAACGACAAGGAAGCCTTCTCCGTCCGGACCGCGGTGCCGGATGGCGGCATTCATTTTCACAGCCGCTTCCAGGATGTCCTGCTGCGATGAAAAGCCTGCAATCCCGCTTATCCCGCACATATCAGAAATTATTTTGACGGTAATTCTTCAACGAAAAATCCGCGGAAGAAGGCAGCAGCATTTTCCATTCCTCTTTCCGGTTCCCGCCGACGAGCATGAAGATGAAAAAGACGGTGAGGGAAAGCGTGCCGTACGAGATGGATGCTGCCCAGCCTGCGCCGGGAATTCCATAGTCAGAGATCAGCGGACCGGCCACGATAAACGTGCAGAGGATGGCGACGGCGCCGGAAATGAAATTGAGGTAATGCAGGCCTGAGCCGGAAAAATAGTGCGAGAAAACCGTGGCGAAGCTGAGGATGATCACACCCGGCGCGATCGTCGTGAAAATTTCCTTGACCGGGGAAAAATCTTTTCCCAGCAGCCAGGAATAGAATCCATCGGGAAGAACAAGGAATGCGCAGACGCCGAGCGCCGTCATGCCGAGGCTCACTTTGCTCAGACGGAGAACCGTGCTTCTCGCCGTGCGGTGATCCGATTCATTTGAAACGCGCGACATGATGATCGCGGAAATGCTGGCGGAAAAAAGAAGGATCGCCTCACCAAGTGAAATAGCCGTGGAATAAAGTCCGACGCTGCTGTCGCCGTCGGGCATGTATTTGTGCAGCATGTAATAATTGATGCGGATGCTCATCAGCATGGCGAGACTGGCCATCTGCGTAAAAAAACCATTGGAGAAAAGCAGCAGGAAAATGTTTCTTTTCTCTTCGATCTTCGGTTCCCGGTGGCCCTTCCAGACGAGGAACAGCCCCGTGATCCAGCAAAGCCCGTAGCCGATGATGCAGCACCAGATATAAGGCAATGCGCCGCGCTGCCCGAGGCCGATAATGCACACCGTCATGACCAGCGTCTGGACGATTCCCTGTGCAAAAAGCAGCGCATTGTACGCCGTGATGCGTTCCTGCCCGAGCAGGATGTTCTGGTTGAGCGAATGCAGCGAAATGAGCGCGCCCATGACGAGGATCTGCCAGGTGTAATTTTCCGGCATCGCTCCATAAGAGATCATGGCAAAGGCGACAAGAACGGACGAGCCGATCCCCCATGCGCTCCCGACGGAAAGAAGACGGGAAAGCCGGGCACGCGGCACGAGGTAAACCAGCGAAGGTCCGCCGGCGAGATCACTCACGAGGTGAATGATGTTGATGCCGATCTGGATCAGCACGATCTCTCCGCGGACGCTTTTGCCGAGAAAATGCGTGGTGAGCAGCAGCATGAAAAAATTCAGCACTGCACCGGCCATCCGGGCGGAAAAGTTGGAGAGGATCTTACGGATCATTTACGGAAAAGGCGTTTCAGCTTCGTTTTCAAAACCCGCCTGAAATTATCAAAATTAAATGCGTAACGCTTCGCGTCGATGAGAATTGTGCGGTCGCCTGCGACTGAAACGGTGTGCAATCCTTTGCTGAATTTCCACCCGGCGGGAGGGGCGTGTTCCCTTACGGCGATCTCGGAAAATTCGATCGGTGAAAGTTTGGTCACTTCGTTGATCTTCACGGCAACGCCATATTGCGGGGCGCATACCTGTGAAGGACGGTAAAGCCTTCCATTCACAACAAACGGTGTTCCGGCAGGCCGCGCGGAAAGAATGTCCGTCTTCACCGGGTTGTTCGCGTGCGGCTGCCAGGGACCGGCGAAATTTTCCGAGTGAAAAACATACAGTTCCGTGTTGCTGAATTCTCCTTCTTTCGTGCAGAAGATCCACCAGCGCCCGTTCCATTTCACCGGGGTTGCATCGACGGCCGGAAAATTTCCGAGAAGTATTCTTTCTTCCGTCGCATTTTGCGCATTCACGCAGAAGATCTTTCCCGATTCGAAACATTCGGGAACGAGAAAATCCGTTCCGTTGTCATTAACAAGAAACGGGTAGGAGAGGTGCTCTTTTTTTTCAAGGAAAGGAGAAAACGTTTTTCCTTCGCTGCGGCAGATGATCCCTTTTTTCTTCGCGTAATCGTATTCTTCCGCATAAATCACCAGCTCTTTCTTTTCATTGATGCGCCCGAACGGATCGGCCAGGTATTTTCCTTTCCCGGCTTCCGGGAACCAATGCACGTTCCCGAACGGGTTTTCTTCCAGCAGCGACGACGCTTCCTGCTCCACATAACCGATGGTCCACGTTTCTGCGCGGAAAAGCGCCCGGAAATGAAAACGGATCTTTCCTGCCAGGAGGCGGCGCCGGAAAATGCGCATCTGCAGGTTGCGCGGGTAAGTGAATACGGGAGCGTTTGTTTTCACAGGTGTTCCGTTCTCCGCGGGCGAAACGCCGTTCGCTGCATCGATCAGCGCCTGCTTCATCCAGGAAGTCGTTCCGCGCAGCAACTGGTCGAGATTATCGCGGTACGAATGAAAGATCGTCCGGAAATTTCCCTTGCGCAGGATGATGCCCGCGTCGAGTTTTTCCGTGAGACGCTGCAGGATGGCGCCCGTGGCGGGAATGCCTTTGTAAATTTCCCAGAAGCCGCCAGGTCCGCCGCGGATCACCTGTTCGTCGGCATGATGGAACGACCATACGCCGTACCGGGTGGCCGACAGAATTTCGCCGCGCAGGATGTTGAACCCGAAGCGCAGAACGACATCACAGCGCTGCTCTTTTATTTTTGCGATCACCTCGCCGGGAAAATGCTCGGAGAATTTTCCTTTCAGCTCAGGCGTGCATTTCACGACAGGAATTCCGTCCAGCTCTTTCTGGATCGACGCCGGTTTCATGGCCGGGACCCGCAGGAAAAATCGTTTGTAGACCCTCCATTTTAACCGCCGGTACGGGTAATCAATGATCTTTTTTGACAAGCTTATTTTTTTCTCCGGGTAATTTTCCTGCACCAGCAGAACGATCTTCACGAACGGCAACGACTGCACTTCCCGGATGCATTCTGCCTCCCAGGAATCGAAAACGTACCCGCGGCAAAGAACAGCGACGCGTATTTCCTTATGCTCCGCCATGCGTCATCACGTTCTGGTAAATGGAATCGAGATGGCGGGAAACCGCATCCACGCTGTAATTCTCCATGGCGCGCCGGCTGATCGCGGCCCGGTCGTAGTCGTTTTTTTTCGCAGCGAAAGAAAGGATCGCGTTGAAAAGCTGCTCTTCATCTGCGGGATCGACGAGCATTCCTTCGGTGCTGCGGACCATGTCCGGGATGGCGCCGGTTTTTGTGGCAATGACGGGAAGTCCGCACAGCTGCGCTTCGATGATCGTCACGGGCATGCCTTCAAAATGACTGAACAGCAGCAGCGCATCGGATGTTCGCATTTCCTGCGCGATCTCCGCTGAGTTTTTCAGGCCGTGAAAAAAAACATTTTTTTGAAGCAGCGAAAGCCGGCGTGCGGTTTCTTCATGCGTTTGTCGTTCCGGCCCGTCGCCGATGATGTGCAGGGAGATGTCGTGGTTCTTTTCGAAGCGCTTCATGGCGCGCAGCATCCCGGAAACATTTTTTTCCCGGTCGACGAGCATGGAAACGTGCAGCAGCTTTATTTTTCCGTTCTCTTTTTTTTCAGCGGGGAAGAATACCGTTTCATCGGCGCAGTTGGGAAGAATGGAAAATGAATTGCGGAATCCATGCGCGAGCATGGCGTCTTTCATCCGTGATGAAACAACGGTGATGTGTCTTGCTTTTTCCGCCAGCTTCGTGGAGAAGAATTTCAGCAGGACGCCGCGGTAGTTCCCGTCCTCCGGAAGGTAACCCGACCAATGCTCCGAGATGACGAGCGGGATATCCGTTTCTTCCAGCAGCGGAAGCGCTGCATGAACTGCGGGCCAGATGACATGCACGTGGAGTATATCCGCACGGCCGTTCTTTTCACGCACGAGCCGTATGCCTTCTTTCATCGCTTCACGGTATACAGAACGTTTTTTTACCTGCGCGATCACCGGTGTGGTTGAACGAACCTTTCCGTAATACACGATGCATTCCGTAAGATTTCCAGCTGAGGAAAGCTGCACTTCTGTTTTTCCTTCCGCAACATTTTCGCCGGAGCAGGCGTAAACGACAGAGATTTTGTGTCGCAGTGCGGCAGCCTCCGCGTGACGGCGGATAAAATTCCCGAGGACCGGCGCGTTCCGGTTGGGATACCAGGAAACGAGAAACAGGATGTGCAGGGAACTGGCGGGCATACGCGAAAATAAAGGTTTAGGCACGCGTGGCGTAGATTTCCACCAT
>DASTSF010000128.1:0-4932 GCA_035760825.1 Bacteroidia bacterium | reverse complement strand
GAACGAATTGATGACGATGGCCGGATCTCCCTGCAGCGTCATCTCCATGCAGGTGGTCTTGAGATAAATGCTTTGCTGCTGCGTCGTTTCCGCGTTGTGCACGGTCCACTGGATGCATTTGCCCACCGGTTGTCCGTAATTCACCTGCCCGACCGATTTATACAACCGCGAGGTGTACATGTCGAGGTATTGCGGAATGCCCACGCCGACGGAAGCGAGGTAGCCGATTGTTCCTTTCTGGTCGATGAGCGTGAACGCTTCGCTGGAAGAAATGCCGTCGGAATGAATGTCGCCTGCGTAGCAGGAATTCGCGATGAGGAACGGGTAACGGTCGAAGTTGTTGTACGTCGACGGATCATCGATGCTCTGGTCGAAACCGGTTCCGCTCGCGTGACCGAAGAATGTCATGATGGAAACGCCGTCCTCGATGCGCTGGCGTAAAGAATCCGACTGGTTGATCTGGATCGGTGCGGAAGAATTTTTCAGGTACGTCTGCACGTATCCGCCGAACAGCGTGTCCTCGATCGTGTGCTGGTAATTCTGGAGATAGCTTTTGTAGGCCTGCTGTTCCGATGTGGACGTTCCTCCCCCGAAGTGCAGCACGTATTTCATCCATTCGGCCGGCTGGTTGTTCTCGTATTCGATCACTTTGTTGAGGTACCATTGCGCCTGCGCGGAATCGGCAGCGGCGATCCTGCCGGTAGGAATGGCGGGTTCCCACAGTGTTCCGTTCAGCCCCGCGGTGAGCGAATTATCGCAGGGCGGATAGCCCATCGTCGGAACAAGGTTGACGCCGTAATAACCATAAAGCCTTGCGTAATCGGCATAATACGATTTCCCGAGCAGCAGCAGGTCCTGTGGCGGTGTCGGGAAGGTTCCGATCATGAAAGCGCAGAAGTTCCGGATCGCGAGCGGATCTTCACCGATGCCCCACGCGAACTGGTCGTACAGCTCGTTCACATCAGCGAGCACTACGTTGTGCGAACCTCCTGCAATGGACGAGCGGTACGCTGCGTACTGCGTTCCCACGCCCATCAGCGAACGGTGCGTGATGATAATAAAAACGGAGTCGGCGGCCTGCTGGCTGAAATCGGTGAACAGGCCGCTGCCGTTCTCCGGCTGAACGGATGCTACGTTCACGACGTTCGCTTCGGAAGAGAAAAGCACCGGTTTCTCAGAGCCGTTCCCGTTCTGCACGAGCGCGTAATAATAGATCCCGTTCTGCACGGCGTCGATGCGCTGGTGATTGTAGAGATCGTAAACACGCGCGGGCGCTGCACCGCTGAGGTTGGAAAACTTCACGAGCGTTTTCGGACCGGTGGTGTTATCCGGCAACGTGCCGTACATGCCGGTACGCGATTCCATGTCGAACGTATGCGGGTATGTAAGATTGATGAACGCCGTTCCGATAAGCCCGGAAGAGGATGAACCATTTGAGTTGACAGAAGTGACAGTGACCGGCGCGGCGGCGCCCAGCGAAGCGGCGGCAACCGCGAAATGATACGATCCAACGGCGAACCCGTCGTAGATGGAATCGAACACAGGTCCGCCGGGATACTGTATGCGCACATCGTTGTCGTTCGCGACATTCCAGTCGTTGGAGAACGTTCCCACTTTCATGCTCAGCTGCGCGTTCGGCGCACCCGGACCGGTGTACGCATTGGCCGAAGAAAGATTGTACGTCACGGGTTGCGCGTAATAGGAAACGCCGGTGTAATAACCTTCCGAGGGAATGAAAGCGGGGTCGGTGATGCCGAGCGCATCCGCCACGCCGGGCATGTAGGTTCCGGTGCCGCGCATGATCTCGCTGTGCGTGAAATAGTCCGCCGGTGTGTAAGCGCTGAAGGCCGTGTCATTGGAAGCGGTCATGCGCAGGTTCGTAAAAAGATTATTCCAGGTGAGGAAATAAACGGAAGTGTCGTTGTAAAGACTGTAATACGGATCGAGCAGGGAATCGGGAGAAGCGTACAGCGAAGAATCGGGACGTCCGTCGTTGCGGTAGCCGAGAAATTCGATGTAATCGCCGGCGTTGAATACGCCGTCGCTTTCGCCCTGCACCCAGATGTACTGTTCCTGCCCGTTATGGAAGACCTGGAAATTGCGCGGATCAACCGAAGAAAGGGGGATGCCCATGGAATTCATTGCACCGGAAAGCACGGTTGAATCGATGCGGTACACGCCGTCGTTCACCACCTTTATTTTCAGGTAGTGCTGCGAATAGCTGATCCAGGAATTGTTGTAAGTCTGCGATGAAACGTCAGGCGGGAACAGGAAGAAGAGGAAAAAAAATATTCCTGTCGAAGAGAAAAAAGCTTTCCGGTAAAATTGTTTCATCGGCAGGGGTGGTGGGTCGGCTGAAACAGGTTTCTCAGCTTCCTCCCGGGATTTTTTTCTTGTTGATATCGATCTTCAGGGAGAAAATATTCGAATACAATGCGACCGACTGGTTGCCGATATCGGTGAACGCATAATCGATCGTCAGCGATTTGATGCGGAGACCCACACCGAGATTGGGCTGGAACGTCGTCACGTCTTTTCCGAAAACGTCTTTCGATTTCTGGATGTTCCCGATACCGGTGCGGAGGAAGATGATGTTTTTGAAGCCGGCTTCGAGACCAAGAACAGGTTCCATGCTCCAGAGCCCGGTGCGCACAAGCACGTTGCGTTTGCCGTCGAACGTATTGATGAAATCCATTTCACCGCCGACGGAAAATTTCTGCTGCCTGCCTACAGGATAAGTTTTCGAAGCGCCGAAAATAAGCCGCGGCATGGTCAGCTCGAGCGAATTCTGCGGGATCTCATTTCCCGTTGCGGCGAACACGTCTTTCATGTCCTGCGAAAGGTTGAAGCTCCACGCATTGAACGTCGACGTCACGTCGCGGACCACGGCGCCCAGCCGCCAGCCTTTGTAATCGTACTGCGCGCCTGCATCGAGACCGAATCCCCACGCGCCTGCGAAATCGCCCACCTTGCGGCGGATGATCTTCACGTTGGCGCCGTAATGCAGTCCCGCGATGGGCGCCTTGCGCGCATACGAGATGAGGAACGCATAATCCTGCGCGGAGAAAGTGGTGATGTTGTCGTAGTTGATGTTGCCCGAAGGATCGATGAGCTGCGTGGTATTCGGGATGTCGTCCACGGCAAAGCGGAGCACGCTGAACCCGAAAGAGCTGGCGCTGTCGATCTTACCGGCGAAGCCGAGGTAATCGTATTTCGCGATCGAAGCGAAATATTCCGCGTGCTGGAGTCCCACCTGGAAATCGGGTTTCACGCCCAGCAGCCCGGCCGGGTTCCAGTAGCCCGATGTGACGTCGTCCGCGCTGGCCACGGAAGCGCCCGACATGGCGAGCGAACGCGCGCCCACGCCGATGGCAAGGAATTCATTGCTGTATTTGCGGATCTGCGCAAACGACTGCACCGAAAGGCCGAGCAGGAAAACGAGAAAAAAAGAGGTACGGAAGCGTTTCATTCGATTCATAAAGTTAAGGCAAAGCTTTTGACCTCACAAAAACGCCTCAGCGGCGGGCATATTGCGCAAGATCGCGGGAAAAGAGGCGGGAAAAATACAGGGCGCCCCTGCGGTTCATGTGATCGAGATCGGAGAAAAGAGTTTTGTCTTCCGAGATGAATGTGTGCGAATAATCCATCAGCACGAAACCGTTCTTAACGGCAATTTCATGAAAGCGCGCGATAATTGTTTTTTCGTTAACAATCGCCTCCGAAAGCCGGTGGTAAAGCGGGGAAAGAACGAAGATGAGCTTAATGTTCTTTTCGTGGCAGATGGAAATGATGCGGTCGAGGCTTTTCCAGGATGATTCTTTCAGCCACGGACTGTACGGCTTTATCGTGATCGTGTCTATGTCCGCCGGGCTGGCGGCAGCAATGGGCGTGTAACCCCGGATATATGTGGAATCGTAACGGCCCGGGACGTTGAACCAGCCGTGGAGGGCGTTGTCGAAATATTTGCTGCCGAGATAGGGAAGGCTGTAGAACGGGATCCATTTGAAATACGTGAAGCGGGGATCGCGCTCGCGGAATTTTTCATAGAGCGCATGATTGCCGAGGTAAGGAAAGTAGCCTGGAAAATAACGGATCGTATCGTCGGAAGCGATGAACATGTGGTAATCGATGTTCAGCACGACGTATTTCGGCGGAGCGCTGTTCTCGAGATACGCTTCGAGCGTTCCTTCGATGAAAGGAAGCGTTGCGCCCACCATGCCCGCGTTATAGGAATGAAACCCCGTGGCGCTGTCGATGATGTCGGGACGGAAATGAGATTCGGCGCGTGACGAGCCGATGATGATGAGATCGAAATTGTTTTTACGGGCGAAGCAGGTATTGAATTTATCGAACTGTCCTTCCCTGTTCCTGCGGATGCCTTCATATTCCGCCTCACGCATCAGCCAGGCCAGCGCGGTAACGAGAAGAATATAGAAAGCGGCGCGTTTCATTTTCAGAAATGGAAATAGATGAATTCATTTGCATTGAACTGCCCGATCAGGAAAATGCCGAGGAAGATCATCACGTAAAGCGCGGGACGCAGAATGCTTCCTGTTTTTCCCTCGCGCAGCGGAAAAAATTCTTCCTGCGTTTCCTTGACAAAAAGAAAAACAACAAGGAACACCGAAAGCACGAGCGGGAAAAGATCGTTCAGGTGTTTCAGCTCTGCGAACGAGGAGCCTGCGTTCCAGTCAAAGGAAAATATTTTCGAATAGAACGTCCACGTGTCGCTTATGCTGCCTGCGCGGAACGCGACCATGATCAGCGAATGCGCGGACACGAGGTAGATCCAGCCGGGAAACCGCGACCAGTTTTTTCCCTGCGTGAATTTCAGCACGGGAATTTCCAGCAGGTAAATGATGCCGTAGAGCGCGCCCCACGCGACGAACGTCCAGCTGGCGCCGTGCCAGAGGCCGCTGAGCAGGAACGTGA
>DASTSF010000127.1:0-8128 GCA_035760825.1 Bacteroidia bacterium | reverse complement strand
ATTTCGCATAGCGATAGGCCATGCGTTTTGCGCGGTCGAGGATCTTTTTCCGCGCGCTCATCATGTTGCGGTCGAGCAATACTTCCGCGCTGATGAGCAATTCATTTATTTCCGCATCGATCGATTTGTCGGGATAATAGCTGCCGATGCTTTTCAGCACAAGGCTGAAGAGGTAACGCCGCGTATCGGGATCGCCTGCTTTCTTTTTTTGTTTCTTCTTCTTCGGATTTTTTTTCGTGAGCTCGCTGAGCAGCTTCACGTAATTTTTTTCTCCGCCGTGCATCGAAGCCGTCAGCTGAATGTGTCTTTTCTCCGGCTTGCTCAGCGTGGAAACAAGCTCTTCCAGCTCTCCAGAAATACGCATTGGAATTGCCGTTTAATTAATTACAATTAATTGTTATTCAGAAAAATACAAATAATACGGCCAGCTAAAAAAACCTTTTGTGCGAAACCTTGCCTGGGCGATGCGATTTCCGCCCGATACATTTGCCGCGTGAAGCCGGAACGACAGCAGCAACCGCTTCTCAGCACCGGTCCCGCGCGCCGGGAATGATTTAACCCAAGCCTGGAAGCCATTTCATCTCCGCCATTGCGGCGACCGGTGTTTTTATTTTTCAGCAACCTCAAACCCGAAACCCGTAACCCGAAACTTATATCCCCTTTCTCCCCGGTATTCCTATTTTTGTGTTTCTCTGCAATGAGGTATTCCGAAGCTCCGCTGATCTTACGCATACTTGCCTGGCCTGTTATTGCCGGCTGTGGTTTCGTGGTCTTTCATGCGCTCATGCTTTACCTCGGCTACGACGCCGAAACGTGGGTGAAGGAAATCTACATCACGCTCCAGAACGGGCTGCCTTTCTTTCTCTTTCTCACCGGCTCATTCGTACGCGACAAAAAATTCCGCATTCCCCTCCTGCTGTTTTTTCCGCTCTTCATCGCCTGCTATTTCATCAATATGCTGTACGAATACGACGTGATCGGCTTTGGTGTGACGCAGTGGATCATCGGGCCGGCGGAACTCGGGCTCTTCCTCACCTATCTTTTCTTTTTTATCCTGGAAAAGAAAAAAAACGTCACATCGGTATTGAAGATCCTCTGGTTCTTCTGCATCACCTGGGCGTACCTCGTTCCCAAATTCACCACCGGCTTTCACGCGGGTAGCTTCTTCCTCGCGTCCATCTTCATTTTCCCGTTCCTCATGGGCTTCGGGCTGTATGATTTTTTCAGAAAACCAATTGCATCCTGAATGGTTTTCAGCAGCTCGATCTTTCTCACCTATTTTCTTCCCATCGTTCTGCTGGTGTATTTTCTCCTTCCGAAAAAAGCGCGGAACACGTTCCTCCTTTTCGCGAGCATGGTCTTTTACGGATGGAAAGCTCCCCGTTTTATTTTCGTGATCCTCGCCACCACGCTGCTTGATTTTTTTCTCGTCAATGAAATGTGGAAGTCGGACGTGAAGCTCCGGCGAAGACTGTTCCTCACACTTTCTGTCGGCGTCAACCTGGGTATGCTCGTTTATTTCAAGTACTCCGGCTTCTTCGTCGACAACATCAATTCGCTGATCGGCGTCTTCGGCGGCAACGCGATCAAATGGTCGAAGGTTGTTCTCCCGATCGGCATTTCGTTCTACACCTTCGAAAGCATCACGTACGTGGTCGATGTATACCGGAAGATACATGCACCGCAGAAAAAATTCACGTCGTATCTTCTTTACATCATCTTCTTTCCGAAGCTCGTCGCCGGCCCGATCATCCGCTACCACGAGATCGCCGACCAGCTGGAGGAACGCAACGAAACGAACGAACGCCGCATCACGGGTTTCATCCGCTTCTGCACAGGCCTGGGGAAAAAAGTGCTCATCGCGAATTACCTCGGTCTTACAGCCGATTACGTTTACGGTCCGATGGACAATGCTGCGGCCGGTCTCGATCCGCACAGCCTCACGCTCTCGCTCTCCTGGGCAGCCGCCCTCGCGTATACGTTCCAGATCTATTTCGATTTCTCCGGCTATTCCGACATGGCCATCGGCCTCGCGCGCATGTTCGGCTTCGACATTCCCGAAAATTTCAACCAGCCTTATCTCTCCGAAAGCATCACCGATTTCTGGCGGCGCTGGCACATCACGCTCGGCGCGTGGATGAAAAATTACCTCTACATCCCGCTCGGCGGAAACCGTTCCGGGCCCGTGCGCGTGTACCTCAACCTGTTCATCGTGTTCCTCATTTCCGGTCTCTGGCACGGAGGCGCGTGGAACTTCATCGTGTGGGGATGCTGGCACGGATTTTTTCTTGTCATCGAACGCCTGTTCCTGCTGAAGCTCTATGAAAAGCTGTGGCGGCCGCTGCGCATCCTGGTCACGTTCTTCATTGTCCTCATCGGTTGGGTGTTTTTCCGCGTGGAGAATATTGAGCGGGCATTCCGGTACGTCGAAGCGCTTTTCGTTCACGGCAGCGGTAAGAATTATTACCAGGGTGACACGCAGACGTTATTCTTTTTTGCGCTCGCCGCCTTCTTTTCTTTCTTCTCGTTCTTCGGGTTCAGCGCAAAATGGTGCCGCGAATGGTTCGCCGGCGGGTTCACAAAAACATGGAAGCTTTCCGCTGCTTTGCTCACATCTCTCCTGCTTCTTTTCATTTCCATGAGCTACCTCACCGTGGCGAATTTCAATCCCTTCATCTATTTCAGGTTCTGATGACGCCCGGCAAAAATATCCATCGCCTGTTCGTCATCGTTTTCATGACGGTGCTCCTCATTCCGCTTGCCCAGGAATGCACCCGGCTGATCAGGCTCGCCCCGCTGGACGGAGCATTCGTTCCCGCAAAAAAACCGCTGCTTTCCGTTTCCGCATTCTGGAACGGAACCTACCAGGACAGCTTTGAAACATGGCAGAATGAAAATTTCGGGTGCAGGAATTTCTACGTTCGTTTTCATAATCAATTGCAGTATGAATTGTTCCATAAAGCTTCTGTGGATAACGTCACTGTCGGTCTGCAGGACTACATCTACGAAAACCAGTACATCACCACTACGTTCGGGGAGGATTTTATCGGGGACGAAGCGATCGGGAATGTTATTTACAAGCTGAAATGCGTGCAGGATACGCTGGCGAAAATGAACAAAACGTTCGTGCTCGTCATCTGTCCCGGGAAAGGAACGTATTACCCGGAATATATTCCGTTCAAAAAACCAACCGTGCACTGGCCGACGAACTATGAAGTATTCACGGACAAGCTGAAAAATTCCGGGCTCAATTATATTGATTTCAGTAGCTGGTTCCGCGCGATGAAGGACACATCGAAAGCTCCGCTCATTCCCAAAACCGGTTCGCACTGGAGCGTGTACGGGTCCATGCTCGCGCTCGACAGCTTTATCCGTTACGTAGAAGTAAAGCGCAACGTCGATCTTCCCGATCTGCAACTCCACGGGTTTACATGGAAAACAAGCAACCTGACACCGCCGGACGAAGATGTGTGCGTTTCGATGAACCTCCTCTGGAACATCCGCCCGCTGCCCATGGCCTATCCCGATTACAGCTTCGGGGATGCAACGGGAAAAGCGAAGCTGAACCTGATGGCGGTTTCCGACAGTTATTTCTGGATATGGAACGACGCCGGTATAGGGAGGAATTGCTTTCACCGCAGTGAATTCTGGTATTACGACCAGCATGTGTATTACTCCGACAACACACCGGAAGGCAATGCGCTCGATCTCGACGATGTGGAAGCAACAAAGAACAACGATGTCATCATCCTGATGGCCACGGAACCGAATCTTTCAGGACTTGGCTGGAATTATATCAATGATGTTTACGACCGCCTTGTACTGAAAAAAGTTCCGACCGACATGGACAAACGCATCCGTGAAGTGGAAACGGGTATCCGTAAAAGCCCGGAATGGATGAAGAGCATCGTTGAAAAAGCAGCGATGAACAAAATCTCCATCGACTCTATGATCTATCTCGATGCGAAATACGTCATCGAGCAGCAGGATCAGAAAAAATAAATCCGTTTTTTTTTCTTACCGGATAACGACCTGCTCCGGGGAAAACGTTCCATCGTCCGTGATCACAGAAATAAAATACGTTCCCGCTGCAAGCGGAAGAGAATGGAACGTGACCGTCGATGTCCCGGCAGAAAGCTCAGCGGAAGAAGAATATACCACTCTCCCCGTGACGTCGGAAAAAACGATCTGCGCGGTTCCGGCTGAAGAAGAAGGAATGATCATCGTAAGATCACCGGCGGAAGGATTGGGATAAATTTCCGGCTCCTGCAAAACAGGATGGACTGCAATTCCGCCCGGACCGCAGTTGTACGTTTGCACCTGCGTGAGCGCGCCGAAAAGATTCAGGCGCCCGCCGGAAGTCGTTACACCATTCATGCTGCTGACCGGATCAGTCCCGGCGAGAAGGTAATTCCGCATCAGCAATGCGACGCTGTCCGGCGATGTTTTGTAATCGCTGATCAGCTGCGAACATGCCGCCGAATACATGAGCGCGATTGCACCCGCCACGTGCGGAGAAGCCATCGACGTCCCGGTGAGCGTGCCGTAGGAATTTCCCGGAACAGTTGAAACGATATACGTTCCCGGCGCGCCGAGATCGATGGTTGTTGCGCCATAGCCCGCATACGTGTTTTTGCTGTCCGTCATTGTTGTATTCGTCACTGCGATCATGTACGGACTGGCGCATGCCGTCGGAACGTCTCCTACCGCATCGATGTCCCAGTTTTGATTCGCGGTTGCAGCAGCATTCAGGATGCCCACGGAACCCAGCGAATCGTACATCGCGCACCATAACGGGTAATTCGCCGGCTGTCCCTGGTCGATGCCGAAAGAAGAATTCGTCGCCACTACAAAAGCGCCCTGCGCCCCGTTCGTCGTATTGTACAACCTGCGCGCATCGAAAACATACGTATACGCTTCCACCACCTGCGCTTCGGTCCCGTCGGAACCCATCACCGGCATGATCTTCACATTCCAGTTCACGCCAACCACACCGGTCGAATTATTTCCTTTCGCGCCAACCGTTCCGGACACATGCGTTCCGTGAACATCCGACGAGATTGTTCCGTTGCTGTTGTAAGCGTTCCATCCGTCGTAATCATCGATGTACCCGTTGCCGTCATCATCAATGCCGTTGTTCGGGATTTCCCCGCGGTTCTTCCAGAAATCGAGATCCTGGTGCGCCAGGTCAAAACCTGCGTCGATCACTGCAACGACGATCGTATCACCCTGGACGGTGAGTCCGCCGGTTGCGATATCCCACGCTTCCGGCGCGTCTATATCCGCGTCCGGCGTGCCGCCTGTTTGTCCCGTATTGTTCATGTCCCACATTCCGGGGAACTGCGGATCGTCGGGCACGTTGCTCCTGTGTGCGACATAATGGTTGAACTGCGCAGTTTCTATTTCCGGGATGTTTTTGGCAAACGCAAGCGCTTTTTCAATATCCGTCCCACTGGTAAATGTCAGCGTATGAATGCGCATGCTTTTCGCCGTTTCATGATCTTGCACCACAACAAATCCGGCTGACGCGAATTTTTCTTCCGCTTCGCCTGCGGTGATACCCGGCGCAAACATCACGAGCAACTGGTTGGGAACATATTCGCCCGGGTGAAGGATGACGCCGTAGGCAAGATGCTCATCATCGGGCACAACAGGATTATTAACCGGCGCCTGGGCGGGAACCCGTGAAAGCAGGAACAGGATGAATGCAGAAAAGAAAAGGGATCGTTTCATGAATACGGCCTTCTTCAAATTTACTCAAAAAAGACAGTGTTTCCTATGCCGCGGCGTTGTTCAAATCCCAAACGACGAGCGACGCACAACAAACGGAAAACGGCTCAAATTAAAAGTTTGAAAGTTCCGGGTTCCAGGTGAACGCTGAAGATCCGCCACGACAAACCTGAAAACGCGGATGCGGACAAACATCCCGCACGTTCCTTACATTTACTCTCGTGAACTTTACGGTCTACAGGTCGTCCGCCGGTTCCGGCAAAACATTTACGCTGGTGCGCGAGTACCTCGCCATCGCGCTTTCCGATACGGCTTTTCCACCGCAGCGATACAAGGAAATTCTTGCGATCACCTTCACCAATAAAGCGGCAGGCGAAATGAAGGAGCGCATTATCCGCGCACTGAAAGAACTTTCCGGGAAACCGGCAGAGATCTCATCCCCGCTGTCATCGGCCCTGCAGGAAAAACTGATGCTCGATCCGTTCACGCTGGCGGAACGCGCCGGCAATGTGCTCAAGGCGATCCTCCATAACTATGGCGACTTCGCGATCGGGACGATCGACAGCTTCACGCACCGCATCGTGCGCGCATTTGCGCATGACCTCAGTCTTCCCGTGAATTTCGAAGTGGAAACGGACGAGGAAAAAATTATTTCGGAAGCCGTCGACCTGCTCGTCAGCCGCATCGGGAAAGACGAAATGCTGACGGAAATCCTCTACAGTTTTTCGGAGTCGCGTACGGAAGATGAAAAGAACTGGCAGATCGAATCCGATCTCCGCGATATTTCGCGACAGCTGCTTCGCGAGGATGGTGCGGATTTCGCCTCTCGCCTGCGCGACCTTACCCCGGAAAATTTCATGACGATCCGGAAGAAACTGCTCACTTTCATCCGGCAGTTTGAATCGAAGGTCATTGCGCTGGCATCGGAACTTCACCAGCGTTTCCGCGATCATGGACTTGAAGAAGAAGATTTCGCCCATGGGAAAACGGGCATCGCCGGAAGAATACGCGCATTCGCAAACGGGCGCCTGGAAAAGTTCGGCGACGGAAATAAAAATGTAACGAAAACCCTCGCTTCCGGGAAATTCCATTCAACAAAAGCGACGGCAGCGAAAGTCGCAGCGATCAACGCACTCGTTCCGGAGATAACTTCAGTATTCGCACAGATGGATGCGTTGCAGGAAAAAGAGTTCGGCGATTACATCCTTCGCGGGATGATGCTGAAAAACATATTCGCCCTCGCCGTGCTGAACGAGATCGAAAAGATCATCTTCAGCTTTCGTACGGAAGACAACATCATCCACATTTCCGAATTCAACCGCATCATCTCGCGCGTGGTGGCGGGAGAACCGGCCCCGTTCATCTACGAACGTCTCGGGGAACGTTACCGCAACTACCTCATCGATGAATTCCAGGATACGTCCGTCACGCAATGGCACAACCTTCTTCCGCTGATCGAAAACGCGCTGGGCGGAAATAATTTCACCATGGTCGTCGGCGACAGCAAGCAGGCGATCTACCGCTGGCGAAGCGGCGACGTGGAACAGTTCGCGAGGCTCCCTGCAGTTCCGTCTGCACAGGATTCGGAGCTGCTCCTCCAGCGCGAGGCAAGCCTGAAAAGGAATTACCGCGAAGAAAAGCTCGGCACTAATTTCCGTTCGAAATCAGAGATCGTGAACTTCAACAATGGTTTTTTCAGGAAGCTGTCGGAAGAAACAGGTCCGTATGCGGAAGAGATATACCGGGGCATAGAGCAGGAATTCCGGAAAGAGAATGCAGGCGGCTACGTCCGCATCGAAGCTGTGCCGGAAGAAGAAGAACGAAACGCAAATGCCGTTCATCTCGAAAAGACGATCACGCTCATACGCGATCTCCTGGCGGAAGGTTTTCGTCACAGCGACATCGCGGTGCTCACGCGCACCAACCGCGAAGGAAGCGAAACCGCAAAGCTGCTGGTGGAAAACGGCATTCCCGTGCTCTCTCCCGACTCGCTCCTGCTCCAGCATTCGGCAGCGGTCGGCTTCGTGGTATCGATCCTGAAGATCATCGAAAATCCGTCGGACGAAATTGCAACAGCTTCGGTTACTGAATTCCTTGTCCGTTTCGGAAAAACCAGCGGGACCTACCACGAAAACCTCGCCGCAACCACTGAACCTGGCGGACTTGCCGCACTCTGTGCGGCGAACGGAATTGCGTTCGAACCGGAAACGCTTTCACGCCGCCCGCTTTACCAGCGATGCGAAGAGATCATTTCCGTTTTCGGTCTCTCCTCTTCCCTCGATTCCTACCTGCTTTTCTTCCTCGACGAAGTGCTCAGCTGGTCTTCCTCCAAATCGGCTTCCCGCACTGACTTTTTCACCTGGTGGGACGATCGCAGGCAACGCGCTTCTGTCGTTAT
>DASTSF010000126.1:0-2878 GCA_035760825.1 Bacteroidia bacterium | reverse complement strand
ACCTGCAGCAGCGTGGTTCCCGACCGTTCTTTCGAAAGGACAAACACGAGCGGTATGTTGTCGATCTCTTTCATGCGTTGGGAACAGCATCAGGTGTTTTATCCCCGAAGGAATATTTTTCTTCTTTCACCGGCCCGTTTTTTTCATCATGAGAATTCATGAACCCCGACCCGACCGGTGCGTTTTCCCCGCAAATCAGTTTTATTATCCCGAAACTGCCATCGTTAATAGCAGCCATCCCGCGGAGCTTCATTTCCAGCGCAGGAATGATATCAAGGTTTTCGGCCGGAGGGTTATCCGCAGTGAAAGTACGAACGACGGGCATGGCGCTCATTAAACGGTCATTAGAATGAATTTGTTTACCAATGACATTTTGTTTACCAATGACATTTTCATTCTGCATATTCCCTCACAAACGGAATATTCACAAGCCGGGCAGATCCACCCGCGGAATATTTCATTGCGTGAAGATTGAGGTCGCCGGATGAAAAATGCAGACGGAATGCGCCGGTAAGAAAGAATGATACGCCGGGATCAAACGACAGAACATGCGCTTCAGTAATATTTATACTCGTAGTAATCGACATAGATGCCGCGACTGAACGAGCGCACGGAAATTATTTCGGCATGACCTTCCGTGTTGAAGCGGCGATGGATCTTGCTGATGATCTTGTCTTCCTGCTTCTGTTCCTGCATCACCACGCGGTCCTCGTCATCGTACGTGTAATACACTTTGAAGTTATCCGAATCATTGACGGAGAAAGAATGTTCTTCCGCTTCGCGTCCTTTTTCATCGAACACCACTTTCACGTATTCCACCACTTTCTCGCGCTCGTTGAACGTCGCGTAACCGATGTTGTCTTCGCGCTCTTTCGGATCAAAAAATTCCGTGCGGCGGAAAGAATTCAGCGAATGATCCTTCACCGTCTGCTTGCTCGCTTTTACTTCCCCGTCCTTTTCCATCCATTCGAAACTTTCCTCGAGGGAAAGATTGTCTTCCTCGTCATACACATTATGCGTCGCGATCTTGTCGCTGTATGTTTCATCGTATGTGTACGTCTCGCGTTTCTGCAATTCACCTTCGCTGTCGTCGACGCGCTTCTCGATCACGCGGTCCTTGTCGTCGTATTTGAAATAAGCAGTGAGCGGAAATCCCTCTTCGAACTCCCGTGTCTCTTTCACCACGCGGTCTTTTTCGTCGTACTCGTAGATCGTTTTTTCCGCCAGCACGCCTTCGTTGTACAGCTCCTGCTGTACCAGTTTTCCTTTTTCATTGAACGTGTTCACTGTTTTCTGTATCTCCCCGCCCTCCATGTCCAGCTCCGTTTCCAGCATGATCTCTCCTTCCGGCGTCAGGTGGCGCTCGAACACGAGGTAAAAATCATCCAGTCGCTGCGGCGGCCCGGACAGCTCCGCAAAATCATCCCACTCCCCGTTGAGCAGGCGGTAAATTTTCTGGACCTGTATTTTCGCAAGCTCCTTCTTTTCTTTCTTTTCCGTGTTCACGGTTTCTTCGGACGATACGGGGGCATTTTCGGCAGGCTGAACGGTGGTGTTTTCTTCGGACATATTCGGTTTGATTAAGACTTAAATTTAGAAATAATATTCATTGGGGAAAGTGTAAAAAAACGCTTCTGCCCGACCGGCTGAAATCCTATTTTTCCACCCGTCCCAATGCGCTTCTGGGGAATCCTTCTTTGCTTACATTTGGACTTCCAACAATTCCCGCCAATGAAAAATGCTTCCCTCTTCTTTATCGGTGCTGCCTTCCTGCTCGCTTCCTGCGGCGGGAACGACGCTTCCGGAAACAAAAGCGCATTCAATTACCCGAAAACAAGGAAGGTCGATACGGTCGACACGTACTTCGGCGTAAAAGTTCCTGATCCGTACCGCTGGCTCGAGGATGACAATTCCGATTCAACTAAAAAATGGGTCGACGAAGAAAATGCACTGACGCAGGATTACCTCGCAAAAATTCCCTTCCGCGACAAGATCCGCAAGCGCCTGACCGAAATTTGGAATTTTGAAAAGATGAGCGCGCCCTACAAAAAAGGGAAACGTTATTTCTATTCGAAGAATGACGGCGTTCAGAACCAGAGCGTGCTTTATTACAAGGATGATCTCAATGGTGAAGGAAAAATGCTGCTCGACCCGAATACGCTTTCAAAGGACGGAACGGTTTCGCTGGGAAGCTGGGATGTTTCGCATGACGGAAAATACCTTGCCTACGGCCTCAACAAAGCCGGGTCCGACTGGGTGGATTTTTACGTGAAAGATATCGCTTCCGGTAAAGATCTTACGGATCACATCCGGTGGAGCAAATTTTCCAACGCCGCCTGGAAGGATAATGGTTTTTACTACGGGCGGTTTGAAGAACCGAAATCCTCCACGTATTCCGCGGAAAACAAATTCCAGAAGCTGTATTATCATAAGATCGGCGACGCTCAGGACAAAGACCAGCTCATTTACAAGGATGATCAGCATCCTGACAGGAGCTTCGGCGCGCAGGTAACAGACGACCAGAAATGGCTCATCATTTACACCACCGAAACCACGAGCGGGAATGGACTGATGGTGAAAGACCTTACAAAACCAAATTCGGAGTTCGTCTCCATCATCGATAATTTCAAGAATGATTATGGCGTGCTTGACATCCGCGACGGGAAGATGATCGTGCGCACCAACAATGGCGCGTCTAATTTCCGCCTCGTTTCCATTGACATCGCACACCCGGAGGAATCAGCCTGGAAAAACATCATTCCCGAAGACAAGAACATGCTCGAAGGCGTGACGATCGCCGGCGACAAGTTCATTGCGCATTACCTCGTCGATGTGAAATCGAAGCTCTGCATTTTTGACAAAGACGGGAAAAACGAAG
>DASTSF010000125.1:0-2622 GCA_035760825.1 Bacteroidia bacterium | reverse complement strand
GAAGAAACCGTTCCATTCCACGAATCATCGGTATACGTAATCGTTCCTCCCGGGCAAACCATGCGGCGGTTGCCGTGGAAATCCGCGTTGGGCGCGCAGCTGGAAGCGGTCGTCGTCGCGGTTCCCGTGGCCACGAGGTTGTCGGGACGCCAGAGATGATTGCGGTCGGATACGTTGCTGTTGAGCGTCGCGTGCATGGCGATCACCTGGTCGTGCGTGAACATGCAGCTGCAGTAGGAATAGTCCATGTAGTTCTGGTAATTTTCAACGATGCCCGTATCGCAGATCGCTGCGGTGGACGGCGTGGGACAATGATTCCAGCCTTTTGTTTTCGGCGTGTCCGGTATGCCGTCATCGCCGCAGGCCACGCCGGGACTGTTGGTGCTTCCCCACGGGTGCGAAAGATTCATCCAGTGGCCGATCTCGTGCGTCAGCGCGCGCGATGTCGTCGGCGAGCTCGTCCCGATGCTCCCGATGTAATTGCTGAGAATAAGAACACCGTCAATATTGAGCCCGATGCCGTCGACGGAAGAAGGATAATAGGCATATCCCGCCACACCGTTGGCGCCGATGGAATTCACGACCCAGACGTTAAGGTATTTCTGCCGGGGCCACGGATTGAGCTTGGAAGCGTCGTCGGCCTGGTATGTTTTTTTGGACGCGATGCGGTCGATGCCGTTCGTGCAGTTGCCATCCGGATCGATCGTCGCCAGGCGGAATTCGATATTCGTTTCGGAAGCAATGGTCATGAACTGCGGGATGATCGAACCTGTGTCCGGGTTCAGCTTCGCGTAATCGCGGTTCAGGATCATCATCTCGTCGAGGATCTGCGCGTCGGAAATATTTTCCGCGCCGTAATCGTGAACGATGTGAAACACGACAGGAATAATGTAAGATGTCGTGGTGCGGTCCTGCTGGTGCTGGAGCGCATAATCCGTTTCCTGCTGCAGCTCCTGCTCGGCCGCATTTACTTCGGCCGGATGAAGCTGTTTCATCAGGTCGTTGTAATAGGAAGAACCGCAGGGAAATCCCCCCTGCTGCGCATTCACCGCGAACGGGAGCAGCGCGCACAGCGCAACGGTCTGAAGTAAAATTTTACTTTTCATGATTGAATGTATTACGCATGGAAACAGGTGCAGCCTGTCCATGCTGTTATGAATAATAAATAGAAGGGATGCTTTTTTCCCGGCCGTTACAGCTCAGGAAATCCGGGGAGGCACCTCGGGAAGACCGAGATAGCCGTTGGAAAGAGGAAAGGAATTGGCGGCGGCAATGCGCTCACCGGCAGAAGAAACATTAACGGGGACGAGCACATCGCTCAGGAGGTAATCGCCGGAAAAGCCTGATTTTACATTTTTGTGCCCGTTATCGTTCGCCGGTGCGCCGTTATCAGCGGTGACTTTTTTCAGCCATGAATTGAGAAGGCTTTCGCGGCTGTCCCTGAGGCATTTTACAGTCACCCCGCCATCTGCAGCGCGGGAAGCGGAAACCACGTCATACCAATTCCCGTTAACGGAAAATTCATTTTCATCGCCGGCCAGTTTCTTCCATTCGGATGCGGTGAAAACCATTTTCACCAGGTCAGGACTGGCGGCAAGAGAAGCGCGGTCCACTTCCTTCGCCATTTCATTCTTCACCTCGTTGAGCGCGAAACGGTAGAAAGGATAATTGAGCAGGCTTCCGCAAAGGAAAAGCGTGCAGAAAAGCACGATGCCGGTCTTATGTAATTTCTCCTTCAAGCGGTCAAATATAGAATTGATCACATTCGTTTCAAAATCGTTGGCTAACATTGTGTGGCAATTTGACCTCAGAAGCATCCTTTTCCGGCCCCGTTACGTAAGAAATAGCAATGACCAAATATCTTATCCTCATCTATTCGGGTTACTTTATCTGTTCGATCTTTCTTTCGTTCCTACTGAACGCATTGTTCCTCCGGTTTTCACGGACGCTGGGCATACGCGACAGCCCGGAACTGGTGCGCTGGGCCACGACGCAGAAACCGGCCGTCGGCGGAATTTCTTTTTATGTCCTGTTCCTCCTGTCGATCGCCTGCTACACCGTTTTTTTCCAGTACCGCCTGATCCCGCTCGATAAAAAGCTGCTCGGCCTGATCGGTTCGGTAACGCTTGCGTTCGTGATGGGACTTGCCGATGACGCCTACAACACGAAGCCCCTGCTGAAGTTCGCCGTGCAGATCGCCTGCGGATTCATACTTTGCGAAACCGGGTTCGCCATTCACCTTTTCGAAAATGAAACACTGAACCAGGCGCTGACCATTTTCTGGGTTGTCGGCATCATGAACTCGATCAACATGCTCGACAACATGGATGCGATAACGGCCAGCATTTCGACGGTCATCCTGCTCGAGGCGCTGGTCTCGCTTTACGTCACACGGAATTTTTACAGCGTTCACGTGATCGTCATCCTCGGCGTGGTGGGCGCGCTCGGCGGATTTCTTTTTTTCAACTGGCATCCGTCGAAGCTTTACATGGGCGACACCGGCAGCCAGTTCCTCGGCATACTGCTCGCGGCGATCGGGATCGAATATTTCTGGAACAGCCCTGATTACGGGAACAATCTCATCTTTTCAAAACGCATCATTGTCACCGCACTCGGTTTTCT
>DASTSF010000124.1:0-3045 GCA_035760825.1 Bacteroidia bacterium | reverse complement strand
CAGCGAATAGCTGTGCCCGTGAATGTTTTTGCAGGGCCCGTCGTGACCGGAAAGAGCGTGCGCCATTTCGAAGCGGAATACTTTGCTGACGCGGATGATGGAAGAATGAAAACTCATTTCGCCCGTGAAGTTAGAATGCCGGAAAGCCTGCTTCACTGATGAAGGCCGGGACGAAGCGTGATGGAAATCATTGGGAAGGAACCGGCGGTCACTGAAGGTTCAAATCCGGGGTATGAATGCCGGGCGGGAAAAAACAGGCCGGGAGTTTTGACAATGTATTCCGGCCAAAATCCCATTTGTCCGAAACGAGGCTATTCGTATCTTTGGCTCCCTTTTACCGGGAGACGTGTCCGGGTGGTTGAAGGTCCGAAGGACTCCTTCGGAGAGCACACCTGGAAAGTGACCGATGAAATTGTTCTTTGCATATATTCTCAGGAGCAGGAAAGATGGCCGCTACTATTATGGAAGCACCGGTAACCTGGATCGGCGTATTGCGGAACATAATTCCGGAAGAGTGAGGTCAGCGAAGCACAGGGGGCCTTTCGAATTGCATTACTGCGAAATGTTTGGATCGAGAAGTGAAGCATACCGGCGCGAAATCTTCTTTAAAACAATCGATGGTTATCTTTGGCTGAGAGAGAATAAAATAATCCTGGAGACGTGTCCGAGTGGTTGAAGGAGCACGCCTGGAAAGTGTGTATACGGGAAACCGTATCGAGAGTTCGAATCTCTCCGTCTCCGCACCGGCCCGCCTGAGTCCCTGCAAAAAGCAGGAATAATGGCGGGCTTCTTTTTTACAGAAACTTTCTGACGGAAATGTGCAGGCCGCCGTTTGCAACGGCAGGAAAGTGGATCCCGGTTTCTTCCGTAATTTTTTCGTGTTGGTGAAAAGAACCCGCTGGTCCCGGCAAGATTTAACCTCCTCTTTAAACCCACGCAATAGCTGCATTTTAAAATTGTTTTTCTTTCATTTGTAATATGCACAAGGGGAAAGTCAAGTTCTTCAACGCGAAAAACAAATTCGGTTTCATTGTGGAAAACGGAACCGGTCGTGAATTTTATGTGCACGTAAAAGATGTGACCGGGACGATCGCTGAAGGCGATGAGGTAGAGTTTGAACTCGAGGAGAAAAAAAAGGGGCCGGCAGCTGTAAGGGTGAAGAAATCTGCGTGATCATACCTATTTACAAACAATTAATAAACGGGACTTGCTGCAGGAACGATATGTTGCTACGTTTGTGACGCTTCAGCAGAAGTGAACATCCTCCAGGCGTCATGCTCCGGCACGACAGGCCGAAACCACTTCAGGCTGACGGAAAATAGATATCCTTCACGGAATTTTCCTTCAAATGCCTGGATCATGCACACCGGAATTTTCAAGCGCAGCGCCGTTTTTCGCGCGTTGCTGACCGTATTCATCGCCGCCCCTTTTTCTGTAAATGCGCAGGTGCCGGTCCCGTCCAAATGCTTCGAGATCGAAAGTATTCTCGTCGACGCATGCGTTCCCGGCGGCGGCTGCACGAACTCCGCGAGCCCGGCCTGCAACTGCGAGGGGAAGAATGAAATGGTGCGCTTCCGGACCGGGCCTTCACCGATCAATACAGCGAATATTTCAATCAACTGGCCTAACAATTCCTACCTCGGCATTGTGCAGAACGCGCTCACGGCGTCGCTCACTTCGCAGCTCAATGCGACGATCATGAGCTGCGGCCATCTTATAGAGCCTCCGGGTGGAATTATTCCCGCCGGGAAAGAAGTGCTGCTGATCACCTCGACCGACATGTGCACCACGGCGAATTCGTTCGCCAACCTGGCGGACACGATGTACGTCATCTTCCAGAACCCGGGGAATTACCAGGGACATTTCGCGAACACGGACAACACCGCGAGCATTACTTCCGTGCCCACGGGCGCAAGTTCAACGCGTACGATGATCATGACATATACGGCGACAGGATGCTCTGATACCGCCACGTACGACAGGTCGCTTCTCGTCAATGTTTTCGGAACGTACGGGGGAAGCTCCGCGCAGAATGACGGATCGACGGTGCTGTTCAGCTGGCCGGGCGCGCCGGTCGCCACGTATGTCAATTACGGCTGCCAGGCGCCTTTCGTTCCGCTCAGCGCCACGGCTTCGGGTGCCGGCCCTGTCTGCAGCAACGGCAACATCACGGTTTCGGGAACACCCGGTGGAAATTATTCCTCGCTGCTGTGGACCGGAGGAACGGGAACGTTCACCAGCCCGAATTCCGCAGCGTCGGCGTATTATCCCGGCGCCGGTGACAGCGGCAACGTCGTGCTTACGTTCAACGTCATCGGAGCCTGCCAGGACACCGCGGTGGCAACCGTTCTCATCAATGTCATCCCGGTTCCTTCTGCACAGGTAACTGCAGGCGGACCGCTCACGTTCTGCAATGGAGGCAACGTAACGCTTACCGCCTCCGGCGGAACAACGTACCTGTGGAGCACAGGTTCTTCCTCATCTTCCATCAGCGTAACGGCGGCCGGAACCTATTCGGTGACGGCCACCAATTCCTGCGGCAGCGATACGGCTTCGGTGAACGTCGCCGTTCTTCCGTTGCCCAATGCACAGATCACAGCTGGGGGGCCGGTCACTTTCTGCGCCGGCGATTCCGTCATGCTCAGCGCATCAGGCGGAACTTCTTATTTGTGGAGCACCGGGTCGACCGCGACTTCAGTGTATGTTTCAGCTGCCGGAACGTATACGCTCACCGCAACGAATTCCTGCGGGAACGACACGGCGACCGTTTCCGTCAATGTCACACCACCGCCCGGTGCACAGATCACCGCGGGAGGCCCCACCACTTTCTGTCCCGGCGACTCTGTTTTGCTGACGGCGTCAGGCGGAAGCAGTTTCCTCTGGAGCACGGGCGCAACATCGGCTTCCATTGAAGTGAATTCTGCCGGGACCTATTCCGTCACCGTCGGCGGAACCTGCGGCAGCGATACGGCTTCCGTCACCGTGAATACATCGAACAATCCTGCAGGCACATTATCGGCGGGCGGACCAACGACTTTCTGCACG
>DASTSF010000123.1:0-7261 GCA_035760825.1 Bacteroidia bacterium | reverse complement strand
AGGCTTTGAAGCAGAATACCGGCGGGGAATCACGCGACGGAATGGACGTGTCATTATGCGTTTTTCATAACGCCACCGGCCTGATCCATTATGCAGGCGCCAACCGCCCGCTGTGGGTTGTAAGCGGGGAAACACTGAACGAGATACGTCCTGACAAGATCGCGATCGGCGGCGTGCAGGAAGAAACAACACGCACATTCACACACCACGAGATCCAGCTCCGCACGGGCGACTGTGTCTACCTCTCTTCAGACGGGTACGGCGACCAGTTCGGCGGACCGAAAGGGAAAAAATTCATGGTGAAGCAATTGCAGAAGCTTTTGCTCAGCATACACGGAGAATCCATGGAAAACCAGCGCAGGATCCTCGATACGAATTTCAGCGAATGGAAAGGGACCCATGAGCAGGTGGATGATGTACTCGTCATGGGCTTTCGCTATATTTCCTGAATAATTCATGCGCCGCTTTTTCTTTTTTCTCCTCTTTCTTTCTTCCTGCACTGCTTTTGCGCAGTCGGAGGCCGACAGCCTGGTACGCCTGCTGCCCGGTATTTCCAGTGATACGGCGCGTGTGAATATGCTCAACCGTATTGCGAAGATCTATGACGACATTTCCGACAGCACCGAATTTATTTACTCCCGGCAGGCCCTGGCGCTGGCGCAGAAAACGGGCTATACCGCCGGTGAAGCCCGGGCGCATGTACTCATCGGGCTCGGCATGCAGGGAAGAAGCAATTTCACGCAAGCCATACAGGAAGAGCAGCTCGCCGACACATTGTATGCACAGCTCGGCGACACGCTCGGCCGCGCGAAGGCGCTGGGGAACATGGCGAACAACGAATATTATATCGGCGATTACACATCAGCTGCCGATCATTCCCTTCGTTCGCTCCGCTTCTATGAAGCGCTGGGAAATCATACAGGCATTTTCGCCAACCGCCTGACACTGGGAAATGTTTCTTTCGACCAGAATGATTTCAGCGAAGCGCTGAAGCAGTACAAGCTTGCCCTCGCGGAATGCCGGTATTTCCAGGATACACCGAACATGGCCGCACGCGCGCTGGTCAGCATCGGCAACGTGCACAATTCACTGAACGAACCGGACAGCGCCGCCGCCAATTACATTACCGCGGATTCCATCTTCGAAAAGATCCACGCGGGGTATGAAACGTCGGTCTGCCTCAACAATCTCGCGACGATCCGGCAAAGCCAGCACCGCTACGCGGAAACGCGGCAGCTGCTTATACGCTGCCTTGCCCTGAGAAGAGCGACGCCCGACAGCGAATCCGTCTGTTCCGTATATCAGAACATCGGATCACTTTCGCGTGATCTCGGGAAACCCGATTCCGCGCTGCTCTGCTATTACTATTCGCTGAAGCTGGCCCATTTCACCGGTTCGCGTTCGCAAATGCTGAACTGCTACGAAGGTCTTGCCTCCACGTACGCCGATCTCAGGCGATTCGACTCGGCCTATTATTTTCTCCATCGCTACAAGGAGCTCAACGATTCCGTTGCGGGCGAAGAAAGCGTGAACGCCGTGAACCAGCTCAAGCAGCGGTATGCCTCCGAAAAGCAGCAGCATCATATCGACCTGATCGAATCGCAGCGCGCAGCGGACAAAGCGAATTCAGAACGCAACATTGCGCTGCTCGTTATCGGGATCTTCGTGCTGCTTACGCTGGTCACCATTACACTCTACCGCTACCGCGCGAAGCAGAAAACCAACGAAGCGCTCGAGCGGCAGAACATGGAGATCACGATGCAGAAAAAAGCGATCACCGACAGCATCAATTACGCGAAGAAGATCCAGGATTCCATTCTTCCCCCCCTGCACGTGGTGAAAGAGATCCTTCCCGACAGCTTTATTCTTTACGAACCGAAAGATGTTGTCAGCGGCGATTTTTTCTGGGTGGAAAAGCGCGACGGCTTCGCGATCTTCTCTGCTGTCGATTGCACCGGTCACGGTGTTCCGGGTGCGCTGATGTCGGTGGTGGGTTTCAACCTGCTCACACAGGCGGTGAACGAGATCGGCCTGACAAAACCGGCAGATATTCTCGGGCATCTCGATTACGGGGTGAACAAGCTGCTCCGCCAGTCGGAAGAAGAGAATACGGTGAAGGACGGGATGGACCTTGCGCTCTGTTCGTACCACGCGGAAAAAAGACTGCTTCAATACGCGGGCGTCTTCAATCCGGCGTATGTCGTTTCCGCCGGGGAACTCATTGTGCTGAAAGCCGACAAATTCCCGATCGGCATCAACGTCGACGGCGTTACAGACACCTACACGCATCACGAAATGACGCTGAAACCAGGTGACATGATCTACGTTTTTTCCGACGGCTATGCCGACCAGTTCGGCGGTCCGCTGGGAAAAAAATTCAAATACAACCAGTTTCGCGACCTCCTGCTTTCCATCTGGCAGGAACCCGTGGACATACAGGAAAAAATGCTGCGTGATGCTTTTCACCGCTGGCGTGGAAACCATGAGCAGGTGGATGATATTCTCGTCATCGGCGTCCGGGTGAAATGATGCGGAAACATTTTCATATCACTCTTTTTTTCCTGTTCCTCCTGGCGGGAGTTTCTTCCCTTCATGCACAGAAGAAAAAAATCATCGACAGCCTGCAGGGACAGCTGGCGAAAGAGCAGCCGGACACGCAGCGTGTAAATATCCTGAACCTTCTCGCCTCGCAATACCGCTTCACGGATCACGCGCAGCATAAATATTACGCGGACCAGGCGATCACACTTTCGAAAAAAACCGGTTATACGAAAGGAATGGCCGGCGCGTACAACATGATGGGGCTCGCCTGCGAGAATGAAGGACGTTACACGGCGGCGCTCGCCTATTACGATTCTTCGCTCACCGCCTGGAAAACCGTCGGGGATAAAAGCTTCGAGGCGAAAATGCTGCTCAACATCGCGAATGTTTACAACGAAAAAGCGGATTACAAATCGGCGATCGATTATACGCTCCGTTCGCAGAAAGCGCAGCAGGACCTCGGCAGCGTTTTCGGAGTAGCGGTGTGCAAGCTGACGCTGGGAAATATTTATTACGGCGAAGGAGATTCCAAAGCCGCGCTGACTTCCTACGAAGAAGCCTGGAAAATGAACCGGGCCAGCGACAAGAATCCCGAGCTGGAAGCTGCGACGCTGGGAAATATCGCGGGCATGTTCAACGACATGGGCCAGTATGATTCCGCCATGTATTACTACCGCATTTCCCTGGATTATTTCCTGAACGGGGGCTTCACGTCCCGCCTCGGGTCCTGTTACAACAACATCGGCACCGTATGGGAACATCTCGGTCACACCGATTCCGCTTTCTATTATCACCGCAAAGGTCTCGCGCTGCATTTGCAGATGAGCAACACCGAAGGCGCCGCCAGCTCCCTCATTTCCCTCGGCGACCTGTTCCGCAAAACCGGTGATCCCGATTCCGCGCTGGTATACTACAACAATGCGCTCGTCATTTCGAAGAACATCGGAACACGCGATAACGAGCTCGAAGTGTATTACCAGCTCAGCCAGGTTTACAAGCAGAAAAAGGATTTCGAAAAGGCGCTGAGCTATTCGGAGCGCTATATCGGCCTTTACGACAGCATCCACGGGCAGGAGCAGACGCGCGCGATCGAAAAGCTGCGCAACAATTACCTCCTCGATCAGAAAGACGCGGAAATAAAAACCGCCGAAGCGCTGCGGAAGCTTTCCGATGAAACCAACCGGCGGAATTTCATTCTTTTCCTTTCGCTTTCACTCATCGGGCTGCTGCTCACGGGAATTGTTTTCCAGCGCTACCGCACAAAACAAAAACACAACCGCCAGCTTTCACTGAAGAACGATGAAATCTCCACGCAGAAAAAAGAGATCACCGACAGCATCGATTATGCGAAGAAGATCCAGGAGGCCATCCTGCCGGATCACGCCGGCGTGCGGCAGCTTTTCCCCGGTTCGTTCGTGCTGTGGCGCCCGCGCGATATCGTGAGCGGAGATTTCATGTGGTACCGCCGGTCGGGCGAACGCATTTACCTCGCCTGCGCGGATTGCACGGGACACGGCGTTCCCGGCGCGCTCGTTTCCATTGTCGGGGTGAACCTGCTCAACGAAACGCTCGACAATTCACCTTCAATAACGACCGGGAATTTTCTCGACCGGCTTCACCTGCGCATGGTGCAATCGATGAATAAGGACGTTACGAACCGCGAACGGAAAGACGGGATGGACATCTCGCTGCTTTGCTTCGATCTTTCGAAAAACGAGGTGGAGTTTTCCGGCGCGTCACGCCCGTTCTATTTCAACGACGGGACCGGTCTGCAGCAACTACGCGGAGATAAATTCTCCATCGGCGGAGCAAAAGAGATCGACGGCGCCTCATCGTTCGCAACGACGCAGCTCCCGCTGAAAAAAGGTTCTTCCTTTTATCTTTTCTCCGACGGGTTTGCCGACCAGTTCGGCGAGTCGACGAATAAAAAATTCATGACGAAGCGTTTCTTCGATCTCATTTCCTCGATGCAGAACGAAACGATGGAACAGCAGTGTGCGCTGATCGAAAAAGCATTCCTCGAATGGAAAGGCCACCAGGAACAGGTGGATGATGTGCTGGTGATCGGTGTGAGAATCTGACGAAGATCTCCCCGTTTTCTTTTTTTATTTTCTGCTGTGTAAACAGGATCCCGGAAACAAAGCCGAATCTTTCCTCCCCCGTTTCTTCACTTTTCCGGAACGGCATATAAATTAATTATACGTCCGGAATATTTTTTCGTTACATGTCTTTTCTGAAACTTTTTCGCGCAATGATCATTGTCATTGATTTGCAATGCGTTGAAATTGTTATTCATGCATAATATTTTTTTGAGGCCCGGATTGTTCAGAACCCGCGTGAAACCTGGGCTCCGTTCGGAACGTTGAAGAAAGCAGTTCTTTGTTTTTTAACCAAAACCAGAAAGGAGAGTGAGTTATGAATGCAAACTACACACGCGGATGGAAGATCCTTATTTGCCTGATCATCGCTTTCATCCAGGTTAACACAGAAGCGTATGCTTCGCACGCACAGGGAGGCGACCTCACCTACACCTGTCTCGGCGGTAACCAGTACAGATTACGCCTGGCTTTTTACCGCGACTGCTCCGGCACTTCAGCTCCCGGATCTGCCACCATCGACATTTCATCAGCCACATGCGGACAATCACTTTCAGTTACTCTTTATCCAATTGCCGGAACCGGCCAGGACGTCACACCGATCTGCCCCTCGATGACCACCGTCTGTAACGGAGGTTCAAATCCCGGCGTACAGGAATACATTTATGAAGGCAACGTTACTTTACCACAGCAGTGCACAGATTGGGTTTTCAGCTACACATTATGCTGCCGTAACGCCGCGATCAACACGATCGTAAATCCCGGCGGCGACAATTTCTACATTGAAACGCACATGAATAACGTTGCAGTGCCCTGCAACAATTCCCCCACCTTCTCGAACCGCCCGGTTCCTTTTATCTGCGACGGACAAACCTACTGCTTCAACCACGGCGCCGTCGATCCCGACGGAGATTCGCTTTCCTACACACTCGTAACACCCGCTACAGGACCCGGCACATATGTTACCTATATTTCTCCGTGGTCAGCTTCGCAACCGCTCACTTCGGTTCCGGCCGTTTCCTTCAACCCGCAGACGGGCGACATCTGCATGACACCGAGCATGGTGCTCGTCACCGTTATGGCTGTTCGCGTTGATGAATGGCGCAACGGGGTGAATATCGGCAGCGTGATCCGCGACATCCAGATCCACGTGATCAACTGCACGAACAACCTTCCGTACATCACCGGGATCAACAACACGAACCAGTACAGCATTTCTTCCTGCGCCGGTTCCACGATCAACTTCAACGTCTATTCCTACGACGCCGACGCCGGGCAGAGCCTCACGCTCACCTGGAACGGCGCTATTCCCGCAGCGACATTCACGGTCAGCCCCGGGCCCACACCGGTCGGCACATTCAGCTGGACGCCCGGACCGAACGACATCAGCAACACACCTTACTGCTTCACGATCTCCGTCACCGACGATGCATGCCCGTATGCGGGCTCGCAGACATTTGCGTTCTGCATCACTGTAACCGGTTTCGGAATAAACATCACATCGAGCGGAACCAACTGCGGCGCATCGAACGGATCGGCCAGCGTTACTGTCAACGGCGGAACAGGCCCCTATAATTACCAGTGGCTTCCTTCCGGCGGGAACAACGCAAACGCGAACGGACTTACAGCGGGCAATTATACAGTTAACGTAACCGATGCCTCCGGATGCGTTTCAACCGCCAGCGTCAGTGTACCGCAGGGTCCTGCTCCCGGAAACATTCAGTCCTCTTCTGTCGATGTCGCCTGCTACGGCGGGACGACGGGAACCGCAAGTGTGAATGTAACCGGGGGACAGCAGCCTTACACGTATACGTGGTCGAATGGCGGCAACACCTCCTCCATTAATAATCTTCCCGCAGGAACTTACAGCGTGCAGGTGACCACCGCCAACGGGTGCATCACCACGGCGACGATCACCGTCACACAACCGGCCAGCGCGCTTGCTTCGAATATAAGCGCGGTTACTAATATCACGTGCTTCGGAGGAAATAACGGTTCCGCTACGGAGAACGCATCGGGCGGCACACCGCCTTACGTCTACAGCTGGAATTCTTCGCCTTCGCAGAGCACGCCGACTGCATCATCGCTTCCGTTCGGGATCTATTCCGTCGCCGTGACCGATGCGAATGGCTGCACCTCCTCGAATACCGTGAACATCACGCAACCGCCCGCGCTGACCAGCGTACCGAGCGCAACGGCGGTCGGATGCAACGGCGGCACCAGCGGTTCTGCACAGGTCCTGATTTCGGGCGGGGTCCCTCCTTACAACACATCCTGGAACACCACACCGCCGCAGAACAGCACGAGCATTACCAACCTGCCGGCCGGGAACTACACGGCAACGATCACCGACGGCAACGGCTGCGTGGTCACTTCGACTGTCGCAATAACGCAACCCGCCGCGCTTTCGGCGAACATCACCTCATCTGCAAATGAACTTTGCAACGGTGGTTCCACCGGAACGGCTTCTGCCAGCGCAAGCGGGGGAACAGCTCCTTACTCTTATTCCTGGAATACCAGCCCGTCGCAGTCAGGACCGAACGCCGGCAACTTATCCGCCGGAAGCTACGTGGCAACAGTTACGGACGCGCACGGCTGCGCAACCATAACCACGGTTACTATTA
>DASTSF010000122.1:0-5128 GCA_035760825.1 Bacteroidia bacterium | reverse complement strand
CTTTACCGGCTGCTTTGCTTTAGACGCGCTCTTTTTAGGCGCCGCTTTCTTCGGAGACGCCTTTTTTCCCTTCGCTTTCTTGTCTTTTTTCCGGGACGAATTCTTTGCCATTCCTGCAGGTAAAATCGTACTCTGTTAACTTTTTATCGGGGGGAAAAGTAGAAAAAAATCACTACATCGCAAGTCTTAATTTTTTTTTTGCAGCGTACGCCTGCGCCGATGTTGAATATTTGGAAATGTAAAATGCTATATTTGCGTCCCGTTTTCAAAAACTGCAAAAAGCGAAACGATCTTCTTGCGTTTGAAAATGAGCGGTTTAAGCCGGTTCCAGCCAGTGTATCCGGCAAAATGGCGAGGTAGCTCAGCTGGCTAGAGCGCAGCACTCATAATGCTGAGGTCGAGAGTTCGAGTCTCTCTCTCGCTACAATCCCCCGGATAGCCCGGGGGATTTTGTTTTTGGATTATTGCCGGATAAATCATCACGAAAAGTTTTCTCCGCTCTCCTTACCGGGAAAAGCCGTTTCCCGGAAGTTTGTTTCACGCTTTCCGTTTTATTTTTTTGGATAACGGGCTTCGGTCTTCCTTAAACTTCATCTCCCGTTTCATGTGCCCGAACCCTTTTGCGATCACCACCGACCAGGATTTGTCGGCGAAAACTTCCGTGTGGCCTGTTCGTTTATCCCGCAGGGCAAATACAAAATTTTCGTCGTCGTCCCTGTCGAGGTGAACAACGTACAATTGCAGGATGTGCTTGAGCTTCGTGGTGTTTTTCATCGGGGAATTAAAGATAATCAAATGATTTCCGGCCGGTCAATTAACGCATCACCCTTATCAAAATACGACCACTTTTCCGCAGGGGGATTTTGCACCTTTGTTCAAATCGTTTCCACACCATGAAGAAAATTGCTGCTTTTCTCATCGCGGGACTCCTTGCCTGTATTTCTGCATTTTCACAGCAGATCGCGAAACCTTCACCCGCCGTTATCGCCGCCCTGCCGCAATGGGCGCAGGAAATGTACAGCGATGATCCCAATGTCTTCAGAACCGACAGCCTTTACAACGAATATTATTCCACGCATCCGTTCGTACAGACCAGCCACACGGCCTATTACCGCATCTGGCGCCACGCCAATATCCAATATGTAAATGCGGAAGGCTACATCCGCAAACCGTCCGCTGCCGACCAGCTGCAGAAACGGAACGCGTTGCGTTACAACACCTCTTCTTCCGCCAGCGCATGGACGCTCGTCGGCCCTGAAAAAGTTTTCGCCACCGACGGATCGCGTACCGGCGAACAGACAAATATTTACAGTTTCACGCAATGCCAGTCGCATCCCAATTATCTCTACGCAGGAACGGAACCCGGCGAAATTTACCGCAGCAGCGACGGAGGTTCGAACTGGCAGCTCTGCACCTTGAACGATCCGCTGGGCGGAAGTGTTTCCGCGATCTGCGTTTCGCCCACCGATTCGAGCATTGTGTACGCCGGAAGCGGTGATTTTATTTTCAAATCTTCCGATGGCGGCAATACCTGGAACGCTGTATTCGCCACCGGCGGATTATGGGCGAATGAAATTCTCGTACATCCCGCCGACCCGAATGTCGTGCTGGTGGCAGCCAACAAAGGTTTTTTCAAAACAACAGACGGCGGCGCCACGTGGACAACCGTTTACACGCAATCGTGCTGGGACGTGAAGTTGCGGCCGGGCACGGGAAATGTCGTTTACCTCGTGAAAGACAACCCGTCCCAGCTGAAAGCTGAATTTTTTCTTTCGTCCGACACCGGCTCCACGTTCACCATCCAGTCGAACGGCTGGTACAATTCAACGGATCCGGCGCGGCAGGACGGCGGCGCGCGCATTGCAGTTTCCCCCGCTGATCCGGCACGCGTGTATGCTTATCTCATCGGCCAGTCGAAAGCGAATGACTACGGTTTCATCGGCGTTTACCGCAGCAATGACGGAGGCGCAACGTGGACGCTTCCCAATGGTCCTGACGGCGGACCGTACACATCCACGCACCTCAATCTTGCTTACGGCACACCTTCGTGGACTTACGACCAGGGATTTTACAACTGTGCGATCATGGCCGATCCGAACAACGCGGACGCCATTCTCATCGGCGGACTGAATCTCTGGAAATCGACGGACGGCGGTGCTTCATTCACATCGGTTGCCGGTTATATCGGCGGGCCGCTGAACATTCACGTTGACCAGCAGGATTTTCGCGTGGGCGTCGGCGGAGTATGGGTGACGAACGACGGCGGTATTTATTTCTCGAATGATTTTTTCAGTTCGGACAACGAAGTGAAAATGGATGGCATTCACGGTTCTGAATTCTGGGGATTCGGTGAAGGCTGGAACGACGACGTGATGGTGGGCGGATTATATCACAACGGCGTAGTGGCGTACGACGAAGATTACGGTGCGAATAATTATCTCCAGCTGGGCGGGGGAGAGCCTGCTTCCGGTTACGTAAACCCGGGCATAAACAAGAAAGTGTACAGTTCGGAGATCGGAGGCGCGATACTGCCCGATGCGATCGGCCAGCCGGTGCAGTACCTCACGCTGGGAATGTCGCCGAACGAAAGTTACTGGACAGCGAATTCGAGCGAAATGGAATTCGATCCGCGCTGCTACAACATCGCCTGGATCGGGAACGCGAACAAGCTTTACAGGTCGACCGACGGCGGCGGATCATTCAATCTCGTTTACACTTTCGGAACAAATACTTCGGCGAATCTCAGCTATTTCGAAATTTCCATGAGCAACCCGGATGTGATGTACGTAACACAGCAGCCCGCTTCCGGAAACCAGGGAAAGATCTGGAAAACGACGGATGGCGGGATCACGTTCACGCAGCTTACCATACCGGCGGGAAACAGCTCGCGCATCATCATCACACTTTCCCCGACGAGCTCCGATTCGTTGTGGATCGGTTATCCTTCCAATGGAAACGGTTCGAAAATCTTCCGATCGGGCGATGGCGGCGCAACATGGACCAATTACACCACGAGCGATCTTGACAACCAGGAAGTGCGTTCCATCCAGTGCATCGGCGCAACGAACGGCGGCGTTTACCTTGCGACGGATCAAACCGTTTATTACCGCAACAACACGATGGGCAGCTGGATGCCGGATAATTCAGGTTTGCCCGCAGAGCTGAATTCACTTTACCTGCGCCCGTTTTACCGCGACAGCAAGATAAAGATCTCGAGCTACGGGCACGGCGTTTGGGAAAATTCGCTCATCGATCCGCCTTCGCACCCGGTCGCGCAACCGCAGGTCGACAAGCTTAACTACACGATGAATTGCGTGATGGATACATTTTATTTCGAAGATCATTCCATCATCAATCACGCCGGCGCCAGCTGGCAATGGTCGTTTCCCGGCGGAAGTCCGGCTGCTTCCACGCTGCGCAATCCGAAAGTCGTTTATCCGGCTCCGGGAACCTACACGGCCACGCTGATCGTTACGGACAATACCGGCCAGCACGATACGGGAAGCGTGGTCATCACCATCACGCCTTACGCGATCAACAATTACCTCGCTGAAGGATTCGAAACTTCTTTCCCGCCGAACGGCTGGTTCCTTTACGACCCGGATGGCGACGTGCAGTGGTCGCTCGCGAATAACGCCGGCGGCTACGGACAAACGGCACAAAGCGCCGTTTTCGACAATTATGATTTCGACAGCCAGGGACATGACGACGATCTCCGCATCCGCACCGACATGACGCAGCAAAGCACACACTGGCTGAAATTCGACCGGGCTTATTCACTTTACGGCGCACCGTATTCCGACACGCTCGAAGTGCTGGTCTCCACCGATTGCGGAGCAACATTCACTTCGCTGTATTTAAAGGGAGGTTCCCAGCTGGCCACCGCGCCCTCGCTGCAGAGCAGCACTTATGTTCCCGCCGCTTCCGAATGGGCGACGGACAGCATCGATCTTTCTGCTTGGGCTTCTTCAACCGACCTGATGATCGCTTTCCGTAACCACGGTTACTTCGGTCAGGCGCTGTACATCGACAACATCAACCTTTCTGCAATGACAGGAATTCACGAGCAGCCATCTTCAGCGGGGAATGCCATGCTCGTTCCCAATCCCGTTGCGGCAGGACAGGCGCTTGTGCTGCAAAGCGACGTGGCGGAAAAATTCACGGTGGAGATTTTCGATCCCGAAGGAAGACTGATCCTGCGGGAGCAGCACATGCCGGGCGATCATATTGCGCTGCCCGCGAACGGAACATTGCCGGGCGTCTATTTCTATCGCCTGACCAGCGATACGATGATCCGGAACAGCTCGTTTATCGTAAGGTAAAAGACCCGGAGGAAAATTTTTTCCAGTTTTATGCGGAAAATCAATCCTGTTTCCCCAAATGAACAGGACCAAACCAGTTTGGCAAGATCCCGCTCCCGCGGATCCCGGGTATTTGAAAGCATGTTTCCGTTACCACCGTATTTCCTAATTTGCGGCAATATGTGAATGCCGAATGCGAACCACAAAATCGCAGTTTTATTTTTTTTCCATTGGCGGAATAAAAATTCCGGCCGTACTGATTTTCATTTTCTTTTTTGCAGCAACGGCATTCGCCCAGCCTCACGTACAGTCGCCTGCGGATCGCGCCCGCATCGACTCGATATTCAGGGCCATTGACGCTATGCCGCAGGACACCGCGACGGTCAGCTACATCAACCATGTTTACAACGATTACCTCTGGCAGTTCAATCTTCCGGAAGCATACGGGCGGCTGAAATACGCCGTCAGGCTTTCCGGGAAGCTGAATTACGACAAAGGCGAATATGTTTCCTATTCCAACATGGCGGGCTTTTCGATGCGGCTCGGCAACAACTACATCGAGCTGCAGAACCGTCTCAAGGCGCTCGACGCAGCGCGGCGCATGAATGATTCCGTGAGGATCGTTTCGCAATGGTTCGGCATCGGCGTAGCGTATCACGGAATGGGAAAAGATTCGCTGGCGCTTTTGTATGAGCTGGATGCGCTCCGCAAATTCCGGCAGATGGTGGATACAACAACGGAGCAGGGGAAAGACCGCATGTCCCGCACGTATCTATTCATTGCATGGACTTACCAGAGCTGCGGGCAATACGCTTCGGCGCTCCCGT
>DASTSF010000121.1:0-2184 GCA_035760825.1 Bacteroidia bacterium | reverse complement strand
CCGAGCCCGGACGTTTTCATGCTGGTGGGCATGTTGTACGACGCCATCGTCATGCCGGGCATATCCATCGCCATCGGCAGCATCGACATGCTCATGTTGTTCTGGTAATAATTGAGCATGCCCATTACCGTGATGCGGTTCGAAATACCGTACATGATCATCAGCATGTGCATCTGCATGGACATTTTATCTCCTGCCATGGCATACGTGGCGAAAATATCATCGTCGCTGAGCTTCGAAGTGCCTTTCCGGTTGCCGCGCATATCCATGTACATGTAGCTGTAAAGGAACGACCACTGGCCCTTTGCATGAATGTGCGTCGTCATTACCCCGAGCGGCGCATGACCGTCGGGACGGCAGCAGTCATAGAATTTCGGCGCTGCGGCGGAATCGGGTTGCTGCGCGCAAAGCCGGATGGCGGACAGCCCGATCACACACAACGCAAGCGCGATTGCTTTACGTGGATTCATGACCTGAAATTTTAGAATGAAGAAAATCGCTGCTTATCAGAATAAACAACAGCGGGAAGCATCGTCTTCATGCCCCTGCAAAAAAGGATGGAAAAATCAGGCTTTCGGCGGACGGAAAATATCCGAAACGGCGCAGGAAGCGTAGTGGTCCGTTTCTTCGTCAGACCAGGCGCTGAGCCCGGTGAGGTGAGCGGAGATGGCGAGCGCCATCGATTCATCTATCGTGTAAAGGGAAGTTTCATATTTCACTTCAGTGCGTGAAGGGGCAGGCGCTTTGGGATCATCGTCCACCGATTTCTTCAGCTCTTTCATCAGGTGGCATTTCCCGTTGCAATGCATCTTCGGCTTGTCCCGGTTCTCGCACAGTACATTGGCGATGTAATTCCGGTTCAGCAGGTAATCCGCGAAAGGATACAGCGGTCGCAGAACTGCGCAGGTATAGAGCAGGAGAAGCGACGCAGATATGACTGTCCTCATTTTCACGCTACTCAAATTTACGCATTTTTACATGAAATGACGAGGTGGCATTGCTTTTGAGATTGATTATCTTTGAGTAGCCCCGTCACAAACCGGTTCCAATGAAAAAATTACTGACGGCAATTTTCTCGGTAGCGTTTTTCCACTTCTCTTTCGGCCAGTTCAAAAAAGTCGTTATCCGGGTCGATGGACTCACCTGCTCGGCGTGCTCCTACGCTACGCAGCATTCGCTGCAGACGCTGAGCTTCGTCAGCGATGTGCAGATGGACCTGAACAATAACCTGGCGACCGTGACCTTCCGCGAAGGGAGAAAGGTCAGCATCGATTCGCTGGCGATCAAAGTAGTGGACGCCGGGTTTTCCGTGGGAAGCCTTTCCGCAACAATGGATCTTTCCGGCGCTTCCGTTACCGATTCGACTTGCTTTGTTTACCAGAACGATTGCTATTATGTGCTCGCGGCGAACGGGAAGAAGCTCGGCGGGACTGTCGACATCCGTTTTGTGGGCGAAGCATACATGAAAAAAAGCGAATATAAACCCTGGAAATCGAAGCTGAACGGAAGCTGCGGCACCAGCGATATGAAAGGCAAAACCTATTACGTAACGCTGTAATGAAACAGTTCTTCATTACGTTTTCTTGTTTCCTGCTGCCTGCGTTCCTGTTTTCGCAGGAGTTGTTTCCGAATACCGAACCAGCCAGCAACATGCCGAAAGGCGTTCTTGCTTTCCGCATTGCGGGTGAATATTACAGCGAAGTAGGGCAGCCCCGCATCTGGACGGGCTACCGGTTCAAATATGGTTTTACGGCGCGGATGGAAGCCGACCTGACGATCGGGCTTTCCAATCACCACGGTGATCTTCTTCCTCCCGGTTTTGTTTCAACCGATGGAAATATTGGTCCGCACACGCACGGCGGCAAAAAGGGAATTTATTACCCTTACCGTTTCGAAGGGATCGATATTTACGCCAAATACCGTTTTCTGAACATCGACGGGGAGCATCGCCATTTCCGGATGGCGGCGTATGCGGAGATTTCAACGGCCCGCGTGGCGCATGACGAAACAGAGCCCAACCTGATGATGGAAGATAATGCCGGCGCCGGCGGCGGCATCGTTGCGACGTACCTCTACCACAAGCTCGCCGTTTCAACGACGCTCGGCGGTATTTTCCCGGTGGCGTTCAGCGGGCACCAGGAAATGCCGAATAACGAAAGGGGCCCGGATATCACCATTCACTAT
>DASTSF010000120.1:0-6603 GCA_035760825.1 Bacteroidia bacterium | reverse complement strand
TGTTCAACCGGATCTTCCACGTGCGCCGGTCGAATTCAACATCGGTGGCGCGGAAAAATATCCGTGAGCACTACGACCTCAGCAATGATTTTTTTGCGCTCTGGCTCGATCCCACGATGACGTATTCCAGCGCGCTGTTTGAAAATGAAAATATGCCGCTGCAGGAAGCGCAGCAGGCGAAGTACCGCCGTCTTTCGGAAATGATGAAGCTGAAGCCGGAGCATCATGTGCTCGAGATAGGAAGCGGGTGGGGCGGCAACGCGATCTTCATGGCGAAAAATTACGGATGCCGCGTCACGTCGATCACGATCTCGGAAGAACAGCAAAAGCTGGCGATGGAACGCGTGGAAGCGGCCGGACTTTCGGACCGCGTGAAGATCGTGCTGGAAGATTACCGCCAGATGGAAGGACAGTTCGACCGTATCGTCAGCGTGGAGATGCTCGAGGCGGTGGGCGCGCAGTTTTATGATGTGTATTTCCGCCAGGTGCAGCGCCTGCTGAAAAAAGACGGCGTCGTGGCCCTGCAGGTCATCACGTGCCCGGATTCACGTTTCGAGGAATTGCGCCGCGGCGTCGACTGGATACAGAAGCACATTTTTCCCGGTTCGCTGCTTCCCTCGGTGGCGGCGCTCAACCGCGCGGTGAACAATACCGGCGACCTGACGCTGGTCGACCTGAAAGACATGGGACAGCATTATGCACGCACACTATCGGAATGGAGAGGGAATTTCAACCGCGTGAAAGAAAAAGTGATCGCGCTCGGGTTCGATGAGCGGTTTATCTGCAAATGGAACTATTACCTGTGCTATTGCGAAGCGGCATTCGCCATGCGGAACATCAACGTGATGCAGATGATCTACACGCGTCCGAACAATCTCACCTGGTAAAGTTCAATGGCAAAGACCATCCGGCTGCGTTCCCTTCTCGCGAAATATTTTAATGTAAGCAACAGCGAAGCGGAACGGATGATCGGTGAAGGCCGTGTGCGCGTGGACGGCAAAGCGGAAGGTCCTTCGTTTACGCTCGAAGAATGGCACGATGTTTCTGTCGACGGGAAGAGCATACGTCCTGCAAAATCATTTGTCTATTTTCTTTTTTTCAAGCCCCGGGGAACGGAATGCACGATGAGCGCTTCGGTGGAAAATAATCTCCGTGCTTTTTTTCCGGGGAATGAAGATGTTTTTCCGGTGGGAAGACTGGACAAAGACTCCGAAGGATTATTGCTGGTGACGAATGACGGGCGATTGTTTTCTGCTATTGCCGGCGAGGACAGCGGAAAGGAAAAGGAATATGTTGTGTCGGTGGACAAGGAGGTGAATGCGGATTTTATCCGCAGCATGTCGCAGGGTGTTGTGATCATGGGTAAAAAAACAAAACCGGCGAAAGTATTTGCCGCGGCGGATCCTTTCTCATTCCGGATCATCCTTACGCAGGGACTCAACCGGCAGATACGCAGGATGTGTTACAAGCTTGGCTTTAACGTGACGCGCCTTGTCCGCACACGGATCGATGTTTTTACGCTCGGTGAAATGAAGCCGGGGGAAATAAAAGTGATCGGGGCGGAAAAGTTGGAAAGCAATTGAAAGGTTGGGAAGTTTCCGGTAGGCAATTGGGCGGGCGCCGTGGTCGTCACTTCTTCAGGATGGCAAGGCTTTCTTTCCATGTGCGAATATTCACCCCGAGTTTTTCCAGGTCGGCTGCCGACGGAACCCGCGCCATTTGTTTCAGTCCCGAAAGATTGTCCTTCGTTACCGGCAATTGCATCCCGGCAAATCCGGCGAGCGTGACCAGGAAAGCCGCCAGTCCATAACTGCAGCGGATGAATTTCGGTTTCACACCCAGCGATGCGCAGAGCTCCGCATAAAATTCGCGATAGGGAACGGGCCGGTCTTCCGCGATGACATAGCGCCCCGTGATCTTTTCGTTCGCAACTTTTACCACCACGTTCGCAAGATCATCGATGAAAACGGTTTGCACCGGCTGCCTGCCGTCACCGAAAAGGGGCACGATGCTTCTGCGCTGAAGATAGTTTTTCATGGAGCCGAACAGTCCTCCGTCCCCGAGCACAAGTCCTGCGCGGATCACCGTTCCGCCATCCGCGAGAAATAATTTTTCCAGCTCGTATTTCTGCCGCCCGTACCCGGAGAGCGCATGTTCGGTGGCGGAAAGGCTCGAGATGAAAATTTTCACCGGGATGTGAAGCGCGCCTGCAAATTCCAGGAGCTTTTTCGTCCCGTTCACGTTCGCGGAAAATGCATCCGTGTTTTTTTCCTGCTTCACGTAAGCGCAGTGAATGAATGCATCCGCTGTTCCGGCAACAGGGGGAATGGTTGCGGCGGCCAGGTCGGATTCGTGGTAAATGACTCCGGGAATTTTTTTCTCCGGCACGCGGTGAACAAGCGCGGTGACCTTCCATCCCTGTTCCAGGAACATGCGCAGCAGGTGAGATCCGATGAACCCGTTGCTGCCGGTGATGAGAAGTGTGCCGGGCATGTGCGAATTTAGTTATTTGACGCCCCGTGCCACCCTGTGCGCATTTGCCATAAGCGAAAGCGTCAATCCTTTCGCGGGTAAAAAAGTGAAACCGGAACCGTCTGCGACATAAACGTTTTTTGTTCCGTGCAATTTTCCATCCGGGTGCAGCGTGAATGCTTTTTCTTCCGCTGAAAAGGGAAGTGTGCCTGCATAATGAATGCTGGCGCCGGTTTCAGGCCGTACGGTTTTCAGCGCCCATGCGCCCATCGAGCGCAGCGCAGAAACATATTTCTTTTCGCGGCGTTTCACTTCTTCGTCCGCATCACCGCGCCGGTAGTTCACATGCAGTTGATCGCCTGTAAGAGTGGATGTGCTTTTCTCCAGGAAAAGATGTTGCGTGTCGCGGAAAATTTCGGGATGATGGATGCCTGCGATCAGCAGCGCCGGCGCAATATGCTGCATGAAGATCCTCCCGTCGCGGTAGTTGAGCGGCGTTTCCCGGATAAGACGGAACAGCAGCAGCGAACGGTAGGTGTACAGCGATGCCATCGCGATATCGCTTTCCGTTCCGTCGGCATCATGGAACAGGGAAAGCTGCGCGAAGCCGAAATCCTTTTCCGGCATCTTTTTTCCAAGCCGTGACGGAACAAGGCAGGGCACATACGTGTAAGGATTGCAGAGCAGCGGAAGTTTTTTTTCGCCGCCGCCGGGCATTGAACGCAGGACGATGCGCGCAGTTCCCAGCACGCCGGGCGAAAGGATGAGGCGGCGGCAACGGAATATTTTTTCTTCATCCGTTCCGATCTTCATTGCGTGAACGGAAACGCAATCATCCGTTTCGGAAAAATGCGTCGCCATCCACCCGCTTTCGAAACGGACATTGCTCTTTTTTCTCAGCTGCCGGATCGCAACGGCCGGACGCCACGCGGCATTCCCGGCATCCTCATAGAAATCCATATCGCGGAAAGCGAGGGGTTGCCGCCCGTCCTTTTCCTTCGTCAGCAAAGCGAGCGCGGGGCGCCCGAGAAAAAATCCGTTCCGGTTGAGACGGTTTTTTTTTGATGCATATTTTTCCAGGAGGGAAAGCGCGGACGGACCGGCCGGCGGTGCTTCCTGCACATCACGCAGCTGTGCCGCGGTGAATTTCCGTGCGTCGTCATTTGCAGCGGAGATCCCGATGCGATCGGAAACAACCTGGTAAGCTTCTGCCATTTCACTTTCCGGGAGTCCTGCTTTTTTCAGTTCATTCGGTGAAAAAACGCAGCAGCCGAGTCCCCAGCCTCCGCCAAGTCCGCCTTCGGCAAGACTTTCCACCGGGCTGAAATTTTCCGAAACCAATGGAAGGTATTTTTCCGTTTCGCGGATGAGGAACTGCCGGGCCGGCGTCAGCTGTGCGCCGGTGCCAAGCTCGTTTTCAGGAAAGGATTCGAAATTGTCGCCGAGGAAATAACGTTCCTGGGAATCGTCGGTCCGGCGCAGGTCGGAGAAATTTTTTTCCGGCAGGAGCGAAGCGTAATGGTCGTCCGTGATCCCGCCGTCGATCACGAGAACTTTTTCACCGCGTTCCGCCAGCGTCTGCGCCGCCATCACGCCGGTGCATCCCGAACCGACCACGATGAAATCATGAATTTCCATTCACGCAAAGGTTCAAAAAAAACAAATCCCAAACCCGTTGACCGGATTTGGGAACTGGAATTTGTTTTGGAAATTTTATTGCTGCGTTCTTGTCATGTCCTCCGGAACGGCAATGATGAAATCACCTTTTCCTTCGGAGTCTTTGTCGAGTGTGTCGATGTTGTCCTGCGTGGTGGACGAGATCACGACGATCTTCAGCCTGGGATTGCTGCGGAGCAGGTACCACACGATGCCTTCGTGGTTGTCGGAATGGTAGCTGCCGTTGTAATGCAGGAACGTTTTGCCGGGCGACCAGTTCTGCAGCATGAAATAAGCCATCGTCGCATCCTTGACCGCCTGTGATTTCGGAAGATTTTGTCCGCCGTGACCGCCTGCAGAAGCGAAAATGTCGGCGTAACATTTTACCGTGCTGTCGTACGCGATCGGAAGGGGCGCGATGAATTTTTTGGCTTCCGCATCAAGGCTGTCGAGCGATCCGAGCCCGCGTTTGTACACGAGGTTCGCATAGCGGCGCGGAATATTGGTGGCGATGAAAGGAACCTTATGGTCTTTCGCAAAGTCGACGAGCGGCTTGTAATCGGTGCCGTAATTGGGCCACAGTTTCGCCTCGTCTTTGAACGTGTTCTCGGAAAGCTTGCCGGCAAGGTATTCATTGAGGATGAGCTGGTCGTCGGCTTCGAACATTTCCGCACCCTGGATGAGCTTGTCTTTTTTCGCGTCATACAGGTCTTTCGTGAGCTCCAGTTCCAGCCAGTGAATGATCGGGTTGTCGTGCAGCTCGCCGAACATCACGATGTCCGCGCCTTTGGCGGCGTTCAGGATGTCTTCATACGTCGCAGCTTTTCCTTTGGAGTCGAAAACCTGGTAGGCTTTTTTTTCACCGCTGAAGCCGAAGCAGAGCAGCGCCAATGCAGAAAGGGTAAATATCTTTTTCATGGAATTTCTTTGTATAAAGAAAATCATTTTCTTCCGATCCCTTGCTGCTGCTGCAAAAATGATCACCGCGGTTAAGATATTTGCAGGTTTTTATCAGCCAAAGTTGTTCAGAAGGTCGACAATTATCACACCAATAAGCACCACCGGCAGACCGACAACGCCGGCTCCCCAGGCCACCACGCAGGCTCTCTGTTTTTTCTTCCCGGCTGCTTCTTCGAAACCGCGACGGTAAGCGTCGTTGGTGTCGATGAGATTGTCGTTCGGGTTGGCGACGGTGTGCAGGTACTGCGGTTTTGCAAAACAGATAATGGCCCCCGGTACAACGCCGATCAATATCCATGTGGCTGCGCCCGAAGCAACTTCCGCAACGATCGTTCCCGGGGGTGTTTTGTAATACATCTTCGCGTCGTTCTGACCGAGCGTGTAATAATCGGCGCTGTCGCTGTTCTTCCCGCTATGGCTGATTATTTCCCTTATGCCGTTGTGCAGGCGGATCATGAACACGTCCGAAGCCGGTTTGGCTACGGGATCTTTTGCAAAATCCGTCCAGGGAATGTAGGTCACCACGTCTTCGCCGATCTCCATCACTTTACAGACGATAACGTCTCCTTCCATGGTCACGATCGTGTCGCTGGAAAAGAATTTTTCGATCGTCCCGTTGCGATGCCTGATGGCGATGACCGAGGAGCGGGGAATGAGATTCAGTTCCTGTGAAGCAGTGTCGGTCGTCCACGAAAAGGTCGTGGAATCGGCAGCGACGATATAACCGGTGATGAATTTTCCCCTGGACGTAACAAGCGTATCCTGTGCGAAAAGCATTGCGCAGAAAAAGGAAGCGAAAAGGAGGAGCAGAGCTTTCATGTGGCTGATTTTTTTAGTGAAGTGCCTGGTTAGTTTTTTCGTGCGTTGAAACCGACAAGAAGGCTCACGCGGAAACCGGTGGCGAGTGTTCTTTCACCGGGAACATATTGCCCGCTGGAAGCGTCGTAATAGCCCGCGTAGTACGTTTTGTTCACCGAAGGCTGGAACGCGATGTTGACCGGGAACAAAACTTTTCCCGAACGGAAAGAAGCGCCGCCGGCGAACACGATCCCGAACCCGCTCTGCGAAAGGTTCGGCCCTATCCCGAATTCAAAACCGGACCCCGTGCGGTAACCGACGATGGCAGTGGCGCTGGGAAGAAATTTTCCGCTTTCGAGTCCGCCGAGCATGGGCACGAATTCGAACAGGCCGGAACTGCCGTTGTCGAGCGTGAAGAAACGCGTTTCGAATTGCCAGCCGAACTGGGAGATCACGTTCGTGTGCAGCTTGCCGGCTATCGTTCCCGGACCGAAGCAGGTCATGCCTGCGCGCGGACCACCGTAATGTTTCCGCGGGACGATCTCATCGTCGTCGTCTCCTTTTGTCGGAGTTGCCGCTGAAGGTGAAGTGCTGCTGTCGTTGCTGAACACTTCTTTCCGTCCGTTCTCGTAAACGATCATGAAGATGTCCGATTTGTCCATCGTGTAAACAGGACCGTCCGCGGTCTTTTTGAATTTCACTTTATCGGCAGTGACC